>CAZKWE010000001.1:0-13745 GCA_964556545.1 uncultured Campylobacteraceae bacterium
GTTATGTTTTTTTAAAAAGTTTTGCTATTGCAAAAAATATAACTTTAAAAGCAGTTGACGGATTTTATTTTAACAATAATGCCCCCATAAAAGCTTTGGGGAAAACTTATTTTGTTAAAGAGGGAAATAATATAACTTTTGATACAATGTCACTTAAAAAAAACGGAGAATTTTACTTGCCAAAGAGTTTAAATCATCAAGACTTTTCAGACGATATTTTACCTTTGTATATACTTCCGGCAGTATAAAGAGTTAATATATGATTATTGAAGTACCAGCAACAAGTGCAAACCTTGGACCGGGATTTGACACACTCGGTATCGCATTAAATATGCACAATAAAGTCGTTATAAAAAAGAGTAATTTTTTTAGTCTGTCTATCAAGGGTGAAGGCTCCAATAGAAAAAGATTTAAAAATAACAATCTTTTTGTTAAAATATTTTATGAAATATATGAAGAAATTACCGGAAAACGGGATAATTTTAGATTTGAATTTTACAATAAAATTCCTATCTCAAGGGGGCTGGGAAGTAGTTCTGCCGTAATAACAAGTGCTGTTGCTGCAGGATTTGGATATGGAAAAGGTGAAATAAACAAGCAGGAAATTTTAAACAAATCTTTAGAATACGAAAACCATCCTGACAATATTGCCCCCGCAATTTACGGAGGTTTTACAGTTTCCGTAGTTGATGATGGCAAAGTTTACACCCAAAAAAAAGATATACCGTCCACTTTACAGGCTATTGTGGTTATACCGGAGCGTGCCATGTCCACATCAAAGTCAAGAACTGCACTCCCTAAAGAATATGCCATAGAAGATATAGTATATAATTTATCAAGAAGTTCTTTTTTATGCAGTGCAATTTTTAGTGAAAAGTGGGAACTTTTAAAAATCGCATCCAAAGACAGGCTTCATCAGGACAAAAGAATGTCAAATATGAAAAAACTGTTTGCAGTTCAAAAAAGTGCCCTTGATGCAGGAGCTCTTATGAGTACACTTTCCGGTAGCGGATCAACTTTTTTTAATCTTGTATTCACAAAAGATGCTAAAAATATTGCAAATTTTTTACAAGTAAAATTTCCATATTTTAAAGTTAAAATCGTTGATTTTGATAATATAGGTTTAAAAGTAAATTTTTGATATAATGGTAAATAAACATATCCCTTTTAGAATGTGTATAAGTTGTCGCGGAAAAATCGAGCAGAGAAAACTTATAAGATTGCAGTGTAAAGACAAAAATATTATCGGATATACGAAGAGGGGGAGAAGTTTTTATATCTGCAGGGATTGTTTTAAAAAAAACAAAAATGAAAAATTGGCAAAATCTCTACAAAGATATTGCAAAACAGATAAAGAAAAAATTTTAAAAATGGTTGAAATACACAAGGAGAAGATATTTAATGGATAAAGTTCGTATTCACGAAATTGCCAAGGAATTGGGCATGAAGAGTAAAGAAATAGTACAGAGTGCTAAAGACCTTGGCATAGAGGCCAAATCGGCAAACAGTTCAGTAACGCCTGAGACTGCCGAAAGATTGGTAAATTTTATAATGAGTGGTGATAGAGGGGAAAGCCCCAAAGTAAATGAAAAACCGGTTTCTAAAAAAGAGGAAAAAGTTTTACCACCAAAAGAAGAAACCAAAAAAGACAAAGTAGAAGATAAAAAGATACAAGAGAAAGATTCAAAAAAGACAAAAATTGAAAAACCTACAATAATTTCCAAAACTCCGGAAAAAACAAAGGTTGAAGCAAAAAAAGAATCAAAGCCCAAAAAACAAGCAGCACAAGACACTCCAAAAGAAACAGTCAAAGAAAAGGTTCAGGAAAAACCAAAAGAAACTTTGGCAACAGCAAGTATCAAAAAAAGACGTGGTTTTGTTATTGTTAAAAAGAAAAAACAAAAAGTAGAAGAAATTCCAAAAAGCTCCCATAAAATACTTGACTATGAAATGCCAAAAGCTTTTGATGATGCCACTAAGAAAAAAAAGAAAAGTAAAAAAGTAAAAAAGACAACCACAAAAAAAGATGACTCTTCACAAATTGATATTTTGGCAAACAGAGAATTAAGCGATGTAAAACTGGACCTTATAGATGATATGGTAGTACTGCCTGATTTTACGGTAAAACAGGAAGAAGTTAAACAAAAAAGAACTAAGACATTTGATCCCAATCAGGTAAAAACAGTAAAAAAACCATCTTTCATACAGCAAGGAATTCAAAGAAAGTCAAAAAAAAGAAGAAAAAGAAAAATTGAAACAAAGGCGGAAGATATAAAAACTATAAATATACCTGAAGAGATAAGAGTTTACGAGTTTGCTGAAAAATTGTCTAAAAAACCAAGCGATATCATAAAGGCTCTTTTTGCTCTTGGAGTTATGGTAACCAAAAATGACTTTCTTGATAAAGATGCTATCGAAATTCTCAGTGATGAATTTGATATAGATGTAAATATCACAAATCCCGTAGATGAATTTGATTATGAAAAAGTTTATGATGAAGGTAAACCTGAAGATTTTGTACCAAGACCTCCTATCATTACCATAATGGGTCATGTTGACCATGGAAAGACATCACTTTTGGATAAAATCAGACAAACAAATGTAACTCAAAATGAACACGGGGGTATAACACAACATATAGGTGCTTATACTGTACAAAAAGATGATAAGAAGATAACATTTATCGATACTCCCGGACACGAAGCTTTTACACAAATGAGATCTCGTGGTGCCCAAGTAACTGATATAGCTGTCATTGTAGTAGCTGCGGACGACGGAGTAAAACCTCAAACAAAAGAATCAATTTCCCATGCAAAAGCAGCCAAAATTCCATTTATCATTGCCATAAACAAGATAGATAAACCCACTGCCAATCCGGATATGGTTAAATCCGGCTTAGCCGAACTTGATGTCACGCCGGTTGACTGGGGCGGAGATTATGAATTTGTCAATGTTTCTGCAAAATCAGGAGAAGGCATAGATGATCTTTTGGAAGTTTTACTCTTACAGGCTGAAATACTTGAACTAAAAGCCAATCCTAAAACTTATGCAAAAACTATAGTGGTTGAAAGCAAGCTTGAAAAAGGAAGAGGACCTGTTGCTACAGTTATATCAAAAAACGGAATATTAAAAGTTGGTGACAATATAATATCCGGAAGTTCTTTTGGTAAAGTAAGGGCATTGGTTGATTATAACGGTAAAAATATAAAAAGTATACTTCCCGGTGAAACAGGTGTGGTTGTAGGCTTAAATGCCATAGCGAATGCCGGAGAAAAACTATTTTCAACTCCTGATGAGAAAACTGCCAGAGAATTTGCTGAAAAAAGAGCGGATTACGAAAGACAAAAAGAGTTGTCAAAAAGCACAAAAGTTTCACTTGAAGAACTTTCATCACAAATCGCCTCAGGCAAATTAAAATCACTTCCGCTTATCATAAAAACTGATGCATTAGGAAGTCTTGAAGCAATCAAAGGAAGTCCGGGAAAACTTAAAAACGAAGAGGTAAAAGTTCAAATTATTCACAGCGATGTGGGCGGCATTACCCAAAGTGACATAGCTTTGGCAAAAGCAAGCGAAAACTGTATTATTATGGGATTTAACATAAGACCTACCGGCTCGGTTAAAGAAGAAGCTAAAAAACTTGGTGTTGAAATTAAAACATATAATGTTATATATGATATGATTGATGATGTAAAAGCTTTACTTGGCGGTCTTTTATCACCTATTGTTAAAGAAGAGGCTTTGGGACAAGCTGAAGTCAGAGATGTTTTTATGGTACCGAAAGTTGGTGCAATAGCAGGATGTATAGTAACTGACGGTACGATAAACAGAGGTGTAAATGTAAGAGTCATAAGAGACGGTGTAGTTATATACGAAGGTGAAATATCATCTTTGAAAAGATTTAAAGATGATGTAAAAGAGGTGGCAAAAGGATATGAGTGCGGTATCGGTGTTGAAGGATACAATGACATCAAAGTAGGCGATTATCTTGAGAGCTTTAAAAAAGTAGAACAGAAGGCTACATTTGAATAAAAGTGTAAAATTAAAAAGAACCGAGAGCATTTTAAGAGAAATAATCTCTGAAGCTCTCACAACTCTAAATGACAGTATGCTAAAATCTTTGGCAGTTACGGAAGTTGACTGCAAAAGAGGAAAATATGATGCGGATGTTTATCTTGATCAAAGTTTTTTCAACAAAGAAGAAAAAGAGTATATTTTAAAACATTTAAAAAAGGTAAGAGGTTACCTTGAAAATTACACATTGCAAAATGAAGGTTGGTTTAGATGTCCCAAATTTCACTTTAAATTTGATGAGAAGCTTCAAAAAAGACAAAAAACTGAAGAATTGTTTTCCAAAATAGAAAAAGAGTTAAAAAATGATAACTGATACATTAGCATCAATCCTGGAAGATAATGGTGTTAAACTTTATGATGCGGAGTTGGTTGAAGAAAATGATCAAAAAATTTTTAGGGTTTACATAATTTCTGACAAAACCGTTACACTTGATATGTGTGCTAACATATCCCGCATAATTTCACCCATCATAGACTTGGAACCGCCTACTGATGAATCATATTTTTTAGAAGTAAGTTCCCCGGGAATCGAAAGAGCTTTAAAAAAACCGAAGCATTTTATCAACTCTGTTGGTGAAACCATAAAGCTAAAAACAAACAGTTCTAAAAAAATAATAGCAAAACTTTTAGAAGCCGATGAAAACGGTATTGTAATAGAATACAACGGTAAAAAAGAGAGTTTAAAATATAGCGATATCAATAAAGCAAGAACATATTTTGAATGGTAGATGACGAATTTTATCTAAAACTGGCTCTCAAAGAAGCTTGGAAGTATCAGTGTCTTACTTATCCAAATCCGGCTGTCGGGGCAGTTGTCGTTGACAAAAACGGTCAAATACTATCCATATCGGCTCATAAAAAACAAGGCGAACCTCATGCAGAATTAAATGCTGTAAAAGAGGCATATCTTTTTCTAAGAGATGATAAAACCCTCAAAAATTTAAAAAATCCTTCACAAATTCATAACTATCTTTTGAAAAATCATAATAATTTATTTAAACAATGCAAGATATATGTTACTTTGGAACCTTGCAATCATTTTGGATCCACACCCCCTTGCTCTGTTTTGATATCATCTTTGGGCTTTAGTGAAGTAATTATTGGCTCAACCGAAGTTAATAATGAAGCCAAAGGCGGCATACAAAGATTTAAAGAGCACAATATACAAGTAAAAACCGGGGTTCTTAAAGATGAGTGTGATACTCTTTTGTATCCGTTTAAAAAATGGAAAAAGGAGAGATTCGTATTTTTTAAAATTGCCACCAATTTAAACGGCAGTTATGACGGAGGAATTATAAGCTGCGAAACTTCAAGAAAATTTGTTCATACATTAAGAGACAAAATAGATCTTTTAGTTATCGGCGGAAATACGGTAAGAGTTGACAGGCCTGTATTGGACAGCAGAATGATAAACGGCAAAGCTCCTGATGTTCTCATATATTCAAAAGAAAAAAATTTTGATAAAACAATACCTCTTTTTGATGTAAAAAATAGAAATGTTTACATATCAAACAACTTGGATATCATAAAAAAATATAATTTTATAATGATTGAAGGTACAAATTCAATGCTTCAAGCCACAAAAGATATAGTTGACTGGTATGCATTTTTTATAGCTCCTTTTTTAAAACCCGGAAAAAATTTAAATACAAACACAAGTTTAAAACTTCTTTGGCAAGATACCAAAGATAATGACCTTTTACTCTGGCTAAGCAAAATATAAAAAGTGCTTGCAATCAGCCAAAGTGTTTTATGAGTATCCAATCATTTAACTCTGTCGTATTTGAGGCAAGATTTTACCAACTCTTTTGTTGTGTATTGTTAAAACAACGGCAAATATCAATAATCCTGCTATATGAGAGTCTTGAATATGGGGTATAATACTCTTATAGCCAAAGACTTTATCGGGAAAGAGAAGCAAAAGTGTTGATACCACAAATATCAATCTTTCATATATTTTAAGCTTTGCATTCCAATATCCCTCAACAAAAATTGCAAATGATAAAATCCCGGGAATTGCAAAAAAGAAAACTTCAAATCTATCTATCCAACTACCTACAATCAAATAAGAAAATGCAAAAAGCAAAGGCATAATATACAAACCTTTGCCAAGCTTCCAAGCCTCAAGACCCGTTCTCATAGGAGGGGTTTTCGCAATACCGGCTGCAGCAAATGCCGCCAAACAAACAGGCGGTGTAAGATTTGAGTCTTGGGATAGCCAAAAGATGATAAGGTGTGCGGCCAAAAGATACATAGTTACTTCAGGAGGAGTAACACCGGCACTAACAAGTGCGGCCATTTCAGGGCTTAACATCAATCCAAGAAGAGCCGGAGCAGAAAGAACAGCCAAAACTATATATGAAGCCGTTACAGGAAGCCCCATACCCAAAAATAAAGAAGCTACGGCAACAAGCACTAAAGCCAAGAGCAACTGACCGCTTGACCATTCCATAATAAGTTGAGAAAATGTTACACCGATACCCGATATATTTATAATACCTACAACCACACCGATAGAAACAAGCAAAACCCCAGTAACTATCATATTTTGAGTTCCAAGAGCCAATGCTTCTATAATATCTTTAAAACCCATTCTTTTATTTTTGGTAAGATAAGATGAAAAAATTATTACAATGATAGATATTCCTGCTGCATAGGTCGGAGTAAATCCATACACTAAAAGTCCTATCAATGTTGCAAGAGGTATAAAAAAGTGAAAACCTTCTCTTAAGGTGGGTAAAACTTCAACTTTTTCACCTGTTGCTTCAATACCGTGTTTTTTTGCATGAATATGAATATAAAACGAGATTGATGCAAAATATAAAATTGCAGGCAGTACCGAAACGGCTATAATTGTTGCAAATGATATGTGAGTCATTTGAGCCATGATAAATACACCTGCCCCCATAATCGGAGGCATTATCTGACCTCCTGTGCTTGCGGCAGTTTCAACTGCGGCAGCAAATATAGGCTTAAAACCGTTTTTTATCATCATAGGTATCGTAATTGTTCCCGTTGAAACCGTATTTGCTACGGCTGAACCCGATATGGTTCCCATAAGAGCCGAACTAAATACCGCAACATGACCGGCACCTCCTCTAAATCTTGAGGTTACGGATTTTGAAAGATCAACTATAAAATCCCCTGCCCCACTTTTCATCAAAAAAGCAGCAAACAGCATAAACATAAATACATAAGTAGCCGATATATTTGCAATAAAGCCAAAAAGTCCTTCGCTTGTAAAATACATTCTGTAAAGAAATCTTGTAACCGTCATTCCTGCAAAACCAAAAACCCCCTCTATATATCTTCCGAGAAAAAGTACATAGGCTATGGCAAATATCATCATACCGGGTACTATCCAGCCTGTTGTTCTTCTAAGTATTTCTATAGCCAAAAGTATTGACAATACCGAAACAACCAAATCCGCTGGTCTCATATTGCCATTTGCTACGGCATACAAGGATTCTTCAAAACCAACCAAATAAAAAAACGGAATCAGTGCAATAATAGATAAAAAAATATCAAAATATGATACGATTTCCTTATTTGAGTATTTTGAAGCTCTGTAAGTCAAAAAGCCCAATGAGGATAGAAATGAAAAGTGTCCCGCATTAAACCACAAATCACTTATGCCTCCTATGATATTGATATAAAAATGAAAAACTGCTATACCCATTGCATAATAAAGTAAAAAAGGCTTGATTTTTTCTTTTGAAATTCCCATATTAAATCCTTAACGAGAAGTATCAGGGCTTAAAACAGCCCTGATAAAAAGTTATTTGGCTATTAGTCTATCAGGTATTTTGATACCTTTTTCTCTGTAAAATTTTGCAGCCCCCGGATGCAGCGGCATCGGAAGACCGTCAATAGCCTTTTGAAGACTCATAGCAAGTGTAGCTTTATGCACACTATGCAAAAATGCTAAATTTTCATAGATGGTTTTTGTCAAAAGATATACAACTTCTTCGGGAGTATCTTTAGAACATACAAGCAAGTTAGGCTGAGCGATAGTATAGACATCTTTTTTAAGACCGGGGTAAGTTCCTGATTTTATAACAAATCTTGTCCATACGGGATATGAAGCTTGGATTTTTTTTATATCGGCATCGCTGAATTCGAGGATTTTTATCTTATCTGCTCCGATAGTTGCAAATGCATTTGTAACAGCACTTGCCGGAGGACCCGCAGGAATATTCATACCGTCAATTTTTCTGTTTTGCAAAGCTTTTGCACTTGGAGTATATCCAAGATACTGCAAATTCATTTTGTTGTAATCAATTCCTAAAGTTTTCATAATGGTTTGACCGGAAACTCTTGTTCCTGAATTTCTCTTACCTATAGAAAAAGCTCTTCCGTAAAGATTTTTAAGATCCATTATATTGCCGGTAGGGGCATATTTGTTGTAAACTACAAAATGCTCAACATTTTGCCAAAGCATTGTAATACTTCTTAAATTTTTTCTTGGATGTCCTTCATATTTACCTTTTCCCTGCCATGCCATAGAGCCGAAAAGTCCCTGAAGAATACCAAAGTTTACTTCACCTTTATCAAGCATATCAACATTTTCTCCACTTCCGGCACTTGTTATGGCTGAAAATGTCATTTTATATTTTTTCGCAAGTTTTAAACTGGCAATCGTAGCAATACCTACTCCAACAGGATAATATGTGCCGCCTGTGCTGGCTGTAGCAATAATAAACTTTTGCTCTTTCTTGCCGGCATTTGCCCCTATAACAAGTGATGAAGCCACTACTGATGTAAGCAAAAGTTTTTTAAAAAATGAAACTTTATGCATTTTTTCTCCTTTTTTTAAAGTAAGAAAATTATAGCATAAAAATATCAAAATAGTTTTAAAAAAATTCTATTTCTTTTCTATCAAATAACCTAAACCTTTTCTTGAAATTATAAAATCATTATCTTTTATCTTATCTTTTACCCTTTTCATCGTGGTTCTCAAGGTTGAATCAGAGACATCTTTGTCACCCCATACGGATTTTTTCAAATCTTCATTTGAGATAATTTTATCAATATTGTTAATAAGTGTTTCGATAAGTAACGATTCTTTTTTTGAAAATTTTATATTTTCATTATTTCTGTACAACGACCTACTATCTTTATCATATCTGTAAGTATCATTTAGTCTGATAAAGTTTAAACTTTTTTTGTCTTTTAGCATATCCTCTTTTATCTTTTTAAGAAGTTCCATCATTTTATCAATATCCAATGGCTTTACAAAATATCCGGCAATATTCAATCCGATAGCCCTAAAAAGATACTCTTCATCTTTATAGGCTGAAACTATAATGAATTTTTGATTTTTATTTAGTTTAGTCATTTTTTCTATCATAGAGAGTCCGTCAACTTTTGGCATTTTTATATCAGTTATGACCAAATCATAAGAATCTCCGGAAGTCAAAGTTTTTTTATACAGTCTGTAGCCTTCTTCACCGTTTTTTACAATATCTACAGTATCAAAAAGATTGTTTAGATAAAATGTCAGTATATCTCTTGCATCTTTTTCATCTTCTGCTAAAAGAACTCTTGTGCTATTGCTCATTTTCCAACTCCTCAATAGGCACAATCAATTCAAAAATAACTCCATTCGGGATATTTTTTACATTGATTTTACCTTTTAAATTTTTTTCTATAATCACTTTTGACATATAAAGACCGATTCCCGTACCCTGCGTTTCAAATTTTGTTGTAAAGTAAGGCTCAAAAATCCTTTCGATAATGTTATCATCAATATTGCCACCGTTATTTTGTATAGATATGATAGCAAAATTTTTCTTACTATCAAAATTTTTAATCTCATATTTTATATTTTTACCGGCAACTTTTTTTGCAACTATTTTTACATTTCCCTGAAATTTCTCTTTTTCTCTTCTTTGAAGTATCGCATCTTTGGCATTATTTAAAATATTTAAAATACTCTGTTTCAATTCATTCTCATAAGTATATAAAACTATCTTTTCTTTTGAAAAAAAATCGATTTTGATATTGTTGCTGTAAAACTGATCCTCTACAATTTTAAGAGTAGTTTTTATAGAATCTTCCAAAACAAAATAATTTTTACTTTTTGAAGGTTTATAAAAATTTCTAAAATCATCTATAGTTTGAGACATATACTCTATCTGAGTTTTGGCTCTGTTGATATAATCTTGAAGCATCTCTTTGGAAAAATTTTTATTTGCACAATTGTCTCTGATAAAATGAAGAATCAATTGGACATTGTTAAGAGGCTGTCTCCATTGATGAGAAATACTACCCAACATTCCGCCCATAGATGCAAGTTTGTTTTGCTGAATGATAAAAGCATCTTTTTGTCTGTTTTTTTCTATCTCTTCTTTAACCCTTACTTTTAAATCTTCCTGAACACTTTTTAATTTGGTTATATCATAAATATATCCGTAAAACCCGTTAACTTCACCAAAATCATCTTTCAAAAGCAAAACTCTTGAATAAATCCATTTTATCTTTCCCGCATTATCCACAATTCTGTATATTTTACTAAAACTTTTTTGTGATGTCTCAATGGCATAGTTTATCCTATTTCTCAAAATCTCTCTGTCTTTCTCATAAACTATGTCCATAAAATCTATCTTTCCTATTTCAAAACTGCCCTTAAAGTATCCGTAATTTTTTATACTGTTTGATACAAATTCTATACTTAAATTTTTATCATTTCTCCATTTAAATATAATAATTCTTCCATCTTCAACCAATAATTCTACATTTAACAACTCTTTTGAGAGTCTTTTGTTTTTATCTATATCCATACTCATCATAAGCATTCTTTTGTACTCTTTTTCCTCATTGACAAATATCTTACCCCGTGCCAATATCCACTTGTAGCCATTATGCTTGGTTTTTAGTCTGTATTCGCATACTAAATGTTCTCTTTTTCCATCAAATATTTCATCAAACTGCATTTGAACTGTATTTTTATCATCTTTATGAATAAGATTGAACCAGTCACCGAATGTTTTTATATCATTTCTGTCATATCCTGAGATTTCAAGCCATTTTTTGGAAAAATATATACTGTTTTTTATAAAATCTATATCCCACATTCCGTCATTTGAAGCGATAATTGCCAATTCAAATCTCTTCTTCCAATGTTGCAAAGACTCTTTTCTTAAAGTCAGTCTTCTGTTGTATCTTGCAAATACATCTTTTACGAATCTTGCAAACAAAACAGAAGAGACGATAAGCAAAAGCATTATAAACAAAACAGTTATGACAATTTTATATAGCATCGAATGATAGTAACTTTTTATTTCTGCTACTGCTTCTTTTTTTTGTGCAAATGCATCTTTTTTATTGTACTCGATAGCAATAATAAATTTAAATTTACTCATCAAAAAAACTCTGTTTTTAAAGTTTTCATTCTCTTTTTCATATTTTTTATAATAATCAAGTATCTTAAATTTGGTATCATTTAAAGCAGTTGTATTAATCTTGGATATTTTATACAATTTTTTATGGCCAAAAAAATTGTATACCTCTTTATCTATCATGTCATAAAACCATATATAGTCTTTACCTTTCTTTTTAATAGCAGACATAATTATATTTTTGGTTATATCCCTTAAATTATCGATAGTGGAAAATGCACCTATAAAAAAGGGTTGATTTTGTATATAAATTTTATCAAAAAAAGTTACTCTGACAGTTTTTTTTACATCGTCTATCCAGTATTGGAAATTGTCACCGCCTTGAGAATAAATGTATTTTAAAACAAGCCTGTTATACTTTTTTGCATCTTTTTCTCCAAAAATTAATTCTCTAAGATAGGCAATAAGAGCTTCTCCCTTGTAAATATCAAGAGTATCTCCTCTAAAAAGTGCGAATGTTATATTTTTTCTTTTTTCGATATTTTCAAGATATTTTATAATCTCTTTGAAATCTCTCCCGTCCAATCCCAGCCTTTGTATATATCCGCTTGCTTTGTATACGACTTTTTTAAGTTTTTTTTCGGCACTTGATATATTTTTTGTAAAATCTTTTCTGATATTTCTTACAAAAACATAAAGCTTCTCTTTTTCTTGAAATTCATATCTTATAATAGCTCTTTCTTTGATTGACTCAATCTCTTTTTGCTGTTTTGTATTGATGACGATATATGATACCGCCAGGATAAAAGCACTAAGCAGTATCAGAAAGATAGTAGGTATATAAGTGATAACTTTTTCTATATTTTCCAAATTGTATAATTTTCTTTTTATCATATAAAATTTTATCATATTTTTAAAGAATAACTGTATAATTGTAAATTATTTTTCAACAAAAGAGTAAAAATGTATGATTATGTAATAATCGGCGGCGGAATTATAGGTCTTAGTATGGCAAAAGCCATAATGCAAGCCAATGCCGATATATCCATACTTATCATAGAAAAGGAAAGAAATGTCGCTATGCATGCTTCCGGTAGAAACAGTGGGGTTTTGCATGCAGGATTTTACTATAGTGCAGATTCTTTAAAAGCTAAATTTGCAAAAGCGGGCAATAAAGAAATGCACGAATACTGCAAAAAAAACAATTTAAAAATCAATGAATGCGGCAAAGTTGTCTTGGCTCAAAATGAAGATGAAATCAAAGGACTTGAAGAGTTAAAAAAAAGAGGTGAAACAAATGGTGTAGAATTGTACTGGATAGATGAAAAAGAGTTGAAAGACAAATACCCAAATTTAAGAACTACCAAAAAAGCTCTGTACTCACCTACAACTGCTACAATTGATCCCAAAGAAGTTTGTTTAAGTATTGCCAAAGACCTTCAAAAAAACGGAGCAATTATATATACCGATACAAAATATATAAAAAGAGAATCAAAAAACTCTATCCTTAGCACCGGCGGAGAAATTAAATACAAAAAACTTATAAACTGTGCGGGGCTTTATGCCGATAAGATTGCGAAAGATTTCGGACTTTCAAGCCAATATACCATTATCCCTTTCAAAGGTATTTATTTAAAAGATAAAAAAAACAGATCAAATCTAAAAACAAATGCTTATCCCGTACCAAATTTGAAAAATCCGTTTCTGGGTGTTCATTTCACCTATGCGGTTGACGGAAGTGCCAAGATAGGTCCTACTGCAATTCCTGCTTTATGGAGAGAAAATTACAAAGGATTTGATAATTTCAGTTTAAAAGAGATGCTAAATATACTGCATTATGAAACAAAACTTTTTTTTACCAATGCTTTCGGGTTTAGATCTTTGGCCTATGAAGAAATACGAAAATATTATAAACCTTATCTTTTAAAGCTGACTTCATCATTGACAACACATATGAATTTAAAGGGATACGACTCTTGGACAACTCCCGGAATAAGAGCTCAACTTCTTGATATTCAAACATTGGAATTGGTACAGGACTTTATAGTCCAAAATGAGGAAAATTCCGTGCATATTTTAAATGCGGTTTCACCTGCATTTACTTCTGCATTTCCGTTTACAAGATGGGTAGTGCAAAATTATTTGTAAAATATAAAATTAGCAAAAAAAGGATAATGCAATGAACAGCAAACTAAAAACATTGGTTTTTTTAATTTTTATAATTATACTTATACCGTTTGGATACAAACAGTATATAAACAAAAAAATTATAAATGAGATAAACTCGCTTAACCAAAAAGGTTTTTTGCTAACATTGCAAAAAGATGAAAG
>CAZKWE010000002.1:0-13136 GCA_964556545.1 uncultured Campylobacteraceae bacterium
ACAAAAATAAAAATCATGATTGTTTCTCTCGCCGACAGGCGTAGCATAAGTTTTACCCCACAAAATTTTAAAATTTTGTGGGGACCCCAAAGTGATAGGAATTTTTGCCGGAATTCATTTCCGGCAAAAAGGAGATTTTAAAATGAAAACTATTGGATTAAACAGAAAGAATAATCTGAAAAGTATCGCCAAGTTATAAGCACACAACCCAACACGGATTAGAAAACTTCATTATACAAAGATAATTTTGTATAGCATAGATTTTAAGCCTATCAAACAACTTTAGACAAAACAAAATTGTTTGATACAATCTCAATCTATGCAATAAACTATATAACTCTTTAGTAACTTACTGAAACTTGAAGCCTTATCCTTCTTAAAGGGTGGTTACTGTATTTGATAATAGTTTTTCCTTTGTAATTTCCCACATTTTTATAACCGATGAACTTTTCTTCTTCAGTTTCATTATATTTTGTTACACATTTTCTTTGAGTTTGATATGTAGTTGTACTTCCAGCATTATCGCCTCTTTCGGCCAAACTTTTTCCGACCAATGTACCTATAATGGCACCTCCGACCGTAGCAGCTGTTTTTCCGCTTCCTCCGCCTACTTGATGACCCAAAATTCCACCTGCGACTCCCCCTATAAGAGCACCTACGGTACTATCATTGGATCCTCCCGAACTAACAGGAACTTGCTCATCCCAACACTCCTGATAGGGAGTTCTTTTGGTAACTATTTTATATACGGGCTCACTTTTGATAACAGGTATGGAATCGGAAAAATTTATAACTTCTCCAAAAAGAGAAATCAATCCCAAAGATAATATCACCAAAGTTAATTTTTTCATACTTAACCCCTTTTATATTTTTTATTTGTTATTATATCGTAAAAAGTTAAACGGCAAGGAAATAGATTGAAACATCTTATAAATACTACCGATTTTGGCATAGATGAGATAGAGTTATTATTTAAAAGAGCTACTGAATTTTTGGACGAAAAACCAAGGGATATACTTCAAGGCAAAAGCATTATTACTATCTTTTTTGAAAATTCCACAAGAACCAGAAGCAGTTTTGAAGTTGCCGCAAAAAGAATGGGGGCAAATGTCATAAGTCTTGATATTTCAAAAAGTTCCTCAAGTAAAGGCGAAACACTCTTTGATACAGCTGCAAATCTTGATGCAATGGGACCGAATGCCATAGTGGTAAGACATAAAAATTCCGGCGTTCCAAAAATTTTGTCAAACTATGTACATTGTCCGATCATAAACGGAGGTGACGGAAGCCATGCACATCCTACCCAGGCACTGCTTGATCTTTTTACTATAAAACAGTATATAAAAGACACAAAAGGTAAAAAAATTTCTATTGTAGGTGATATAAAAAACTCAAGAGTGGCAAACTCAAATATTGAACTTCTAAGAAGATTCGGATTTGATATAACCTTGGTTGCTCCTCCTCATTTTATGCCTAAAACTCATCTTAAAAAATGCTACAATTTAAAAGAGGGTGTAAAAGATGCCGATATAATTATGAGCTTAAGAACTCAAGTTGAAAGACACACCAATCAAATATATGCTTCGCTTAAAGATTATGCCAATGATTTTTGTATTACAAAAGAGATACTTGGAGATAAAAATGTGATTCTTTTACATCCGGGACCTGTCAACAGAAATATAGATATTGAAGATGCTTGTATGAAAGATGAAAGGTGCAAAATACTAAAACAGGTAAAAAACGGCGTTGCAGTTCGTATGGCAGTTTTAGAAAAACTTATTTGCTGACTTTTCGGATTTATTTTAAACCAGAATTATGTATTAGAAATTTACAACATCAGTTTATAACCTCATTTTTTATATCTTTTGGTATAATACCGAAAAATTTTAGTAAGGTTGTTTGATATGAATAATTGGAAACTTGAAGACTTATACAAAAATGATAAAGAACTTGAAAAAAGTGTAAAAATAATAGAAAAAAATGCAAAAAAATTTGAACGAATGTATAAAGGCAAACTGCACAAACTAAAACCTAAAGATTTTATCAATACCTTAAAAAAATATGAAGAGATACTAAATGCTATATCAAGAGCAGGAACATATGTTTTTTTAAAATTTGCCAAAAATTCCGACAATGGAGGATTTTATGCAAAATATTCCCAAATTTTTAGCAATTTGCAAGAACATTTACTTTTTTTTGAATTGGAATTTAACCGACTTTCAAAGGATAAACAAAAAAATATAGTTAAAAAAAGCGGAATTTATAAATTTTACCTGCAAAATCTCATAAAAGAAAAAAAGCATCAACTCTCAGATAATGAAGAAAAAATTATGCTTAAAAAAAGTCTTACAAGTTCAAGAGCATTCAGCAGACTTTTTGATGAACATTTTAGCAGATTGAAATTTAATTTTAATGGTAAAAAACTAAGCGAGGAAGAGATACTTTCAAAACTTTACTCACCTGATAGAAATACAAGAAAAAAAGCTGCATTATCACTTTCCAAAAAACTTGAAAAAAATTTAAATCTAACTTCATATATATACAATATGATAAAAACCGATCTTAAGATAGAGTGCGATATAAGAAAATACTCTTCAGTCGAAGAACCAAGGCACCTTGATAATAAAATAACCAAAAAAAGTGTAGATGCACTTATAAATACAACTTCCAAAAATTTTCATATTGTAAATGAATATTATAAGATAAAAAAAGATATTTTGGGTTATAAGAAACTCTATGATTATGACAGATATGCACCATTTCAAAGCAATGAAAAAGAAATTCCTTTTGAAGAAGCAAAAGAGATGGTACTAAAAAGTTTTAAAAACTTTGATAAAGAATTTTATACAATTGCAAAAAAAGCATTTGATGAAGGCTGGTGTGATGTTTTTCCAAAAGATAAAAAAAGAGGAGGAGCTTTTTCTCATCCGGCTTCAGTGGATACTCATCCTTTTGTAATGCTAAATTATACAAAAAAGAGAAGAGATATCTTTACTGTAGCCCATGAATTAGGTCATGCCATACATCAATATCTCTCAAGAAAAGTCGGCTATCTTGGTAGCGATACCCCTTTAACAACTTCCGAAACAGCCTCTGTTTTTGCCGAAATGCTACTTTTTGACGATATAAAAAAGATAACTCCGAAAGATGAACTTTTGGCACTATACGGAGGAAAGCTTGAAGATATATTTGCCACACTTTTTAGACAAATAATTTTTACAACTTTTGAAAGACGAGTACATTCCAAAGTCGAAGAAGTTACAATAGATGAATTCAATGAATTTTGGCTGGAAGAAAATCAAAAAATGTTTGCCGATAGTGTGGAATTGACCAAAGGATACAAGCAGTGGTGGAGTTATATTCCTCATTTTATACACACCCCGTTTTACTGCTATGCTTACAGTTACGGGCAACTTTTGGTAATGGCACTTTACGGGCTTTATAAAAAAGAAGGTAAAAATTTTAAGAAAAAATACATAAGGTTTCTTTCAAGCGGTGGTAGCAAAAGCCCAAAAAGCTTGATAAAAAGTTTTGGCTTCGATATAGAAGATGAAGAGTTTTGGCAAATAGGTATAAACGAGGTTGAAAGAATGCTAAATGAATTTAAAACACTAAGGAATGAAAATGCTTCATGATATTGTTGGTAATGACAATTTTAGAGATATGATGATAAAGCATATATCTGATTTTATCAAATATTTATTTAATGAAAATATTGAATTTTCGATACTGACTTCTTTGGCAAATATTGATTTTGACCCGCCTTTGCCGGAGTATATCACAACTGATTTTAAACCTATTACATTGTTTACACTTGCCGGATATACTTATGACAGTGCAAGAGTAGAAAATGAAGTGCTTACCTTTGAAGCAGGCTTCGGAAGAGAAAATTTCGGTAGCATAGTCAGTGTACCACTATATGCAATACTTCAAATTATTGTAGAAAATACACCCATACTTATCAATCTGTCAACTCCACCTGAAACAAAAGAAAAAGAAAAAGAAAAAGAAAAAAGTGGTATTAAAAAATCAATGGATATTTTTTTATCAAATCCGAATAATAAAAAATTACTCAAAAAAAAGAGAAAATAAGAAACTTAGTATTTATTTTCTCTTTGTCAATCATCAAACCTTCTTAATATTCATCAAAAAGTCAATCATTCCGTCGATATATGCATCATGCCTTCTCTCTTTTAGATAAGCGATATACAAATGTCTTTTAAATTTATATCCTCTTATCTTTGCACTATAAAGTGTTCCGTTTTGAACCTCATCTTCTATAACAAACTTTGAGATTATGGAAACTGTGGCTTTTCCCTCTTTTGGAGCTTTAATAATGGATTGTTTCACGGCAGTTGAACTTGACACAATACTTTTTATATTAAAACTTTTACAATCAATATCCATTTCATCAAAAATATTTGATATTATCTCTCTGGTATGTGATGCCTCTTCTCGGCATACCCAGTCAAAATTATACAAATCCTCTTTTTTTACATATCTTGGTATGGGAGAATTACTAAAAAGCACAAGTTCGTCTTCCATCCATTCACGATAAAGCATATCATCATCAAATCCCGGAGCCTCAACCATAGCAATATCAATTTTCTTATCTCTTAACTGATCTAAAATATATTTTGAAAGATCAATTTTAACCAAAATATCATTTTTAACTTTTTCTTTTATTCTATTTAGATAATTAGGAAGTATATAATTGCCTATGGTAAACGAAGCTCCTATTACAAAAGTCAACTGTTTGTTTATAATTCTTAGTATCTCTTTTTCAGTATTAAAAATACATTTTTCCAATTTAAGCATTATCGAATATATCTCTTCGCCCTCTTTTGTAAGCCTGATACCGTTTTTCTTTCTATCAACTATCTTTGTTTCAACATAATCTTCAAAAAGTTTTATCTGCTGAGTTACTGCAGGTTGAGAAATACCCAGTTTTTTTGAAGCCTTTGAAAAACTCTTCTCTCTCACTACCGTTAAAAAAGTTTGAATTTTTGAAAAATCTTTAAACACTATAATTTCCTTTTATAATAATATTAGTATGATTATAACTTAATAAAATAGTTTTTTCAATATGGAAATAATAAAAAGTTATAATTTTATAATTTTTAGAACAAAAAGTAACATACGAATAACTCCAATGATCTATATAAGAAATTTTAGGTATATTTAGATATAATAATATGGGTATCTTTATAACCTATTACAGTCCGCAGAAGGCAAACAAGATACAAACTTTTGCCCTCCGGGATTTTATCAGTTTACCCATATATTAAAACTTAAAGAGATGAAAGCATGAATAACATTTTAGATGAATTAAATGAGGAACAAAAAAGAGCAGCTACTATCGTTGACGGCCCCATACTGATACTTGCAGGAGCCGGAAGCGGAAAAACAAAAACCATAACTTCAAGACTTGCTTATCTTCTATCTATAGGCATAGACCCTGCAAATACTCTTACATTGACTTTTACAAATAAAGCCGCCAACGAAATGAGAGAAAGAGCTCTTAGCATGATTGAAAATACAGTATATCCTCCAATGCTTTGTACTTTTCATAAATTTGGTCTTCTTTTTTTAAAATTTAATATAGATAAAATAAACAGAACCAACAATTTTGTCGTTATAGACAGTGACGATAAAAAAAGAATTATAAAAAATCTTGGCTCCGAACTTCCCGTATCTCTTGTAGCCAATGAAATTTCCAAATATAAAAATTCACTTATCTCCCCTGATATTGCCATCTTAAAAGCACAATTGCCCAACTACAAAATCATAGCGAATCTGTATAAAGAATATGAAGAATATATAAGCAAAAACAATTTGGTTGATTTTGATGATTTACTCTCTTTAACCTATAAAATACTTGATGAAAATGAAGATTTATGCAAACAAACTAGCCAAAGATACAGATATATTATGATAGACGAGTATCAAGACACCAACGAACTTCAGTACAAACTACTGAAAAAATTATGCTCTACTCATCAAAACCTCTGTGTTGTAGGAGATGATGATCAAAGTATTTACGGATGGAGGGGAGCAAATATCAAAAATATACTTGAATTTCCAAATGAATTTGACAATACTGCCATAATAAAACTTGAAAAAAATTATCGATCAACCAAGCAAATACTTAAAATTGCCAATAACCTCATAGAGCATAACCGCGGCAGACTTGGAAAAAAACTTGAAAGTGTAAACGGAGATGGAAAAGAGATATCTTTCTTAGAATCAGAAAATGAAACCATGGAAGCCAACATACTTGCAAATAAAATAGCAAAATTATTAGACAGCGGAGTGCCTGCCGATAATATAGCGGTACTCTACAGGATAAATGCATTAAGCCGTTCTATCGAAGAGGGACTAAACAGAACCGGCATACCATATAAAATGGTCGGGGGTATCAAATTTTATGAAAGAGCGGAAATAAAAGATCTTATAAGCTATCTAAGAATTATTGCAAATCCTCATGATGACTTTTCTTTTAAAAGAGTCATAAATAGACCAAAAAGAGGCATAGGAAAAGTAACTATAGATAAAATCACCAAATCCGCATATGAAAATAAAAATTCGATTTTTCAATTCTTATCTAAAAATTTAAAGGAGGTTGAGACAATTTGCAGTAAAAAAAGTTTTATTGAAATTAAAAAATTTATCAAAAATTTAAAAAAACTTAAAAAAAGCATAAAATCTTCTACTTATGATTTTATAGATTTGCTTGAAGATACATTTCATATAAAAGAGTATTATCAAAAATTACCCGACTCGATGGAAAAAGTAGCAAATATAGATGAATTTTACGGAATGTTCAGGGATTATATCATTTCTCATCCAGATGCAAATATAGACGATTTTCTCAATGAAATAGCACTTCAAAGCGACCAAGACCAAATAGACAATAAAAGTATATCGGTAATGAATATTCATGCAAGCAAAGGCTTGGAATTTGAATATCTTTTTGTTATAGGCATGGAAGAAGGATTTTTTCCGATAACCGGCGAAGGAAGTGATATAGAAGAGGAAAGAAGACTTGGATATGTCGCAATAACCAGAGCAAAAAAAGAGCTCACTTTAAGTTGTGTCGGAAGTAGATTTTATAAAGGAAGAAGAACTCATTTAAACAAAAGTAGATTTTTAACGGAGTGTGGTATATGTAAAGGAAGTCTAACACTTGAAAAAACCACATCTTTCAAAAAAGGAGATCTTGTAAAACATAAGATATTTGGCATGGGAAGAGTACTTGAAGTAAATAAAATAAAAAGAGAATTCAAGTTAAAGATAAATTTCGGCGGCACAAAAAGAGATATACTTGCCTCTTTTGTAGAAAAAATATAAAATACATTGCAATAAAAGTGAAAAATACAAATCTTATAAACAATAGACTTTTTGTCGGATACAAAGAAAAAGGAATCACTTCCAACTTTTTTTTAAAAAAGATAAAAAGAAAGTATTCTGTAAAAAAAGCGGGGTACAGCGGTACTTTGGATCCTTTTGCCGATGGAGTTTTGATTTTGGCTTTTGGGCAATATACAAAACTTTTTAATTATCTCTCAAAAAGCCCAAAAACCTATCAGGCAACTCTACATCTTGGAGCATACAGCCCTACTTTGGATAATGAACAGATTGAAAAAATAGATGAAATTGAAAAAATAGATATAAATTTTTTAGAAAAAACTCTACAAAACTTAAAAGGAGAGATAAAGTATCTTCCCCCAAAATATTCTGCAAAAAATATTAACGGCAAAAGAGCTTACGAATTGGCAAGAGATGGAAAAGAGTTTGAACTTAAAAAGATAAAAAGTACAATTTTTGATATAAAACTTATCGATTATATGCATCCTTTCATAAAATTTGAAATCACTATAAGTGAAGGAGGATATATAAGAAGTATGGGGGAAATTATCGCAAACAAACTTGGAACGGTTGGAGCTCTGGTTGCTTTAACAAGAACAAAAGAAGGAAAATTTTATTTTAATAATGAAAAAAGTTTAAATCCTCTTGATTTTTTAAAAACAAAGGAAAATTTTTATACAGGAAGCTATGAGGATATTCTTTTGGGTAGAAAATTGGATACAAACTCTTTTAAAAATAAAAATGACGGTATCTATCATTTGACAAAAGATAACTTTCTTACTATCATAGAGATAAAAAACAGTGAAATCAAATACAAACTAAACAGGATAAGGATGCAAGGATGCTAGTGCTATCAAGAAAAGAGGGTGAGAGTGTTTTTATCGGAAACAATATAGAAGTAAAAGTAGTTTCCATTTCAAAAGAGAGGGTAAAGCTTGGCTTTGAAGCTCCAAAAGATATATCTCTTATAAGAGGCGAACTTAGAGTTGCCATCATAGGTGCCAATATAGAAGCAAGCAAAAGCTCAAAAAATATAACACTTATAAAAAATCTATCTATTAAAAAAAAGAGTTGATATGACTTACAATTCTTTTGCAAAAGTAAATATTTATCTTAAAATTGTAGGTACAAAAGATAACTATCATTTGATATCTTCAAGATTTATGATAGTAAACTCTCTTTATGATATCATAAAATTTGAAAAAAAAGAGAAGATGAATGATCAATTTGAATTGATCGGAAAATTCTCTTGCAAAACTGAACAAAATATAATATACAAAGCTTATAAAAAACTGTTGCTTATTGATAATATATCCAAAAAAGTAAAAGATTTTTTTAATACATACAAAGTAACGGTTGTTAAGAATATACCGGAATTTGCGGGTCTTGGAGGTGGCAGTTCAAATGCGGCAACTTTTTTAACAATGTGCAACAACATACTGAATTTAAACCTTAAAAAAGAAAAGTTAAACTTTATATCAAATTCGTTGGGTTCTGATGTAACTTTTTTTTTGGAGGGATTTAATAGTGCAAATGTGGAAGGTGTCGGAGACAAAGTTGCAAAATTTGATGAAGAAAGTTTAAATTTGGATATCTTAACTCCGCCTATAAAGTGTCATACTCCATCTGTTTACGGGCAATATCGTAAATTTTTACTAAAAAATTATGATAAAATTATAAAACAAAACAAACTACTCTCGGAAAAATTAAATGGATTAAAAAGTTATGAAATTCTTAACTCTTTTTCATTTCAAGAGTTGAACGACTTATATATGTCAGCTTGCATACTGTATCCTGATATTAAAAATTATGCTGATAAAAACTGGTTTTTTAGCGGGAGTGGCAGTAGTTTTTTTAGGAGAAAAGATTGGGTAAAACAATAGCAAGAAACAAAAAAGCTTTTCATGATTATGAAATACTTGAAAAATACGAAGCAGGAATTTCTTTAAAAGGCAGTGAAGTAAAGGCTGTAAGACTTGGAAGAGTAAATCTCAAAGAGAGTTTTGTTAAAATTATAAAAGGTGAAGCTTATCTTTTAAATGCCCATATATCTCATCTTGATACCGCAAATCCCCATTACAGACCGGACGAGAGAAGAGATAGAAAATTATTGCTCCACAAAAAAGAGATAGATAAACTTTTAGGAAAAGTTTCAAGAGAAGGCCTTACATTGGTACCGTTAAGTATCTATTTAAATGATAAAAATCTCATAAAAGTACAAATAGCTTTGGCAAAAGGTAAAAATATACATGACAAAAGAGAAACTTTAAAAAGAAAAGAAGCAGATAGAGCCGCAAGAGCCGCTATAAAAAAATATATATAATTTAAATCATATATTTTTGATATTTTTCATCCAACAGTTTTTCAGCAATTTTATACTTTTTGCTTAAATTTGATGTTACGGAATTTACAAGAGGTTTATATTTAAGATAAGTTTCCCAAACCATATATGCACCTTTTTCTTTGCCTTTTATTTTAAGAGCTATAGCGGTAGCACCATTTATAAGACCTTTTTGCAAATTGGCTTCTTCCTTGTCTTTTTTTTTCAATTCCTTCCATGACTCCTCAAGCACTTCATGGGCTTTTACAAATTTTTCATTTTCAATATTTGCTATAAATTTATCAATCGGCAACAATACATTCCTTTTTCTGTTGATATCTATACTTTATCATTATGATATAATTTGTATTATGAAACACTTAGAAATAGAAAATAAATATCTTTTATCATTATAAAAAAGGATAGCATCAGAATTTTCTGTAAATTTTTGATGCTATCAAATTATCGAGTAAATATCTACAATGATAGTTTCTATAACTGCTGCAAAAAAGAATTGGCAATATAGCCACTTTTTACATGAACTATTAAAATTCGGAAACAATACAAAAATGGATAATAGAATTTCCCACTATAAAAACATTTCATAAGTTTCAAATTGTAACTTTTTTACTTTTTATTGCAAATTTTTAGGATTCATTTGACATTTGCTATCAGAATTAATAATCAATAAATATTATAAAGCTCTTAGAAATGCAAAAAAGTTTTACATTGCTTTAAGATAGCTCAAAAGTAGGTAACAAATCGCAAAAACAGAAAAATAATTAGAAGAGAAAAGTTGTCTCAAATCTTATCGTCAAAAAATAGTGAAAGATATCTCGACTGAATATGCAATAGATTTAATGGCTACTTAATGCGGATTCATCGATCTTTTTGCTAAAAGTAAATATATCGTCATTTTTATCTATCTGAATAATTGAAAATTTTATATTGATTTTATTTGATAATTGATAGTTGGTTGTAGCTAACTTATTTTTAATTTTATTTAGAAACTCTAATGCATTTGAGAAATCTGTCGCTGATAAAACGGCAATAAATTTACTTTGATCCCATCTACCTACCTTGTCAGTAGTTCTTATATTTGATAAAATTAATTTTGAAACATCTTTCAATATCTTATCACCTGTTTTATACCCAAGACTATTATTGATTTTTTTAAATTGTTCTATATTTATAAGCACTACAGAAAAAATAGTTTCATATCTCTTGTATAAATTTATCTTTTCTGAAATAATATCCACAATCGTCTCTTTGTTATATATTAGCGTTAAAGGATCAAAAAGTTCTTTGCAGTCTATAGATTTTTTTAATCCTTCATTTTTTATTTGAAACAATACACCCTCTATGATACTTAAAATTTTATCTAAATTATCCGTAGGATTTAGTATCAAATTATCTATTTTTGCCTCTATGGCTTCAAGTGGAATTTTAGGATTATTAGAATTTGTTAAAAGAATAATATATATATTTTTTAAGATATTTTTAAATATTTTTGATAGTTCCACACCATTTATACCGGATATTTTTGTGTTGCATATAACGAGATCGGGTTTATATTTATTGAACATATCTAATCCTTGTATGCCATCTTCGGCACAAAGAATCTTTTCAACTTCTTTTTCTAAATAGAGTCGAATATGGTTTTCGATTTGCTTATCATTGTTTATTAGTAAAATTTTTATATTTTTAAATGATTTGATATCTTTTTTTTTGAAAAAATTCATAATATTGAACATTTCCATCCTTTTTCTCAATTTTTATGAAAAATGTCATTTTTCTGTAATATTGTATCATGATGAATATGTAGATTATGTATAAAATATGAAAATTATAAATATATTATTTTATTATTTTAGTTAAAACAAATATTTTTTCAACTATATTACAGGATTCGACAATTTTGCTAATAAAACAAATTCTTTTTACTCCGATTTTATAATTTGAACAATATCATGTTCTTTTATATCACCTATAATTGTATAAGGTATGTCTATGTTTTTAACTACAAATCCAAGATATTCGGTTCCTATCGAGGATCTGTCTTTTGTTTTTGTTTTGAAAATAGGTCCCACACCTATATAATTAACCCCGTTTTTACAGCATTTAAAGTATTCAGAAAATTACCTCTGCACTTTGTCATTATGATATAATTTGTATTATGAAACACTTAGAAATAGAAAATAAATATCTTTTGTCATATGAAAAAGCAGTAAACTTTATAAATTCTATAAAGAATTATAAAGTAGATAAAATAGAACAGGCATATTTTGCCTACACTCCAAAATATACAAAAAGAGTAAGAAAATTAAACAACAAATATATTTTAACCGTAAAAAAGGGAAACGGTATAATACGAGAAGAATCGGAAAAAAGAATAAATAAAAAAATATATAAAAAATTAATTAAAAGAAAAATAGGTAAAATTATCAAAAAAAACAGATATAGATTTGAGCTTGACAGATATAGATTTGAGTTTGATATTTTTAAAAGCAACCTTAAAAAACTTGCTTTTTTAGAAATAGAATTCCAAGACAAAAAAGAGTTAAAAAATTTTATCCTACCGGATACTCTTAAAAATATCATTATAAAAGATGTTAGTGAAGATATGCATTATACAAATGCTTTTCTTGCAGTATCATATCCTATGACCAAAGAGATAGATAAAATATATAAAAAAATCAAATCAGACCCGTTTAATTATAAATTCAAATTTAAAAAAAAGATAAATATATATGATTATCTTAGAATTCGGCTGTATTGCTATTTTATATTTGTTAAATATTATACAAAAAAGTTTCTAAAAGATGAAAACGATGAAGATTTGCATCAGTTTAGAGTAAATATAAGAAAAATTAGATCACTCTTATGGTCTTTTAGAGAAATTTTTGACACAGATATATATCAAAAATTATCAATATCATTAAATTCAATAGCTGTAAAAACAAATCAAAAAAGAGATATAGATGTTTTTTTGGAATTTTTAGATACTTACAAACAAGATTATAAAAAATTTTACAATTATTTAAAATACAAACAACTTGTACAAAAAAAAGAGATTGAGATATTTTTCACTTCCAAAGAGTTTAAAAAAGCACTTTTTGATATAAAATTTTTTCTAAAATGCAAAAAAGAGTTCTATACAAATACTTTTGGTTATATGCCGGCTTTGGTGATTGGCGATATGAAGATAAAAAAATTATACAAAGAAATAAAATGTTCAATTAAAAAATTATCACTTAGTGATTCTGTAAAAAAATATCATAAAATAAGAATCAAGATAAAAAAACTCAGATATTTGTTGGAAATTTTTCCATTTAGCAAACACAATAAAGAAATAATAAACAAAAGGTATCTCTATAAAAAACTTCAAGATTCTTTTGGAACATTAAATGATATTTACAATCAAATAACAATACTAAAAGAATATATC
>CAZKWE010000003.1:0-37953 GCA_964556545.1 uncultured Campylobacteraceae bacterium
TTAAATCTATCTTGAAACTTTTGTAATATATCTATTAGAGTATGTCCTTCATATTTATTCCCCTCATATACTTCATAAGATAATGGATATCCCTCTAATGTTGTAAATAAACCAAGTAATATTTGTGGACGATTAAGTTTACCCTCTTTAGAAAAACCTATCCTTCTTAAATCATCCTCGCTCTCACTTTCAAAGTGAAGTGTTGTTACATCATAAAATGTTACTGTTATAGTATCATTCATTATTTTTTTTGTATGTTCAAATATACACTCTTCTACATTCCTTTTTAATTCTTCTTGATATAGTTTATCAAGAAATCTATATATCTTATCTTTTTCAATATCTTGTCTTTTAAAATATGATAGATAATTAATTAGTTCTAATTTGCTACCAGGATATAGAAGTCTTGAGATAACCAAACTTTTAAATAAAAATATCTTTTCATCTTTTTTTCTAATATTTCTTATATGTTCAAATACTTTGTTACACTGTAATTGATTAAACAATCTACCAAATACCAACTCATCACCTATTGGTATAAAATCTTGTGTAGTTAGATTTGAAAGTAAATCTTTTATTTGAGTTTGTTTATTTGTCTCTTTTGAAATATAAAATAGATTTTGTTCTAACTCATCAATCCTATCAAGTGCTTTTTGATACAGAGCTTCAATCTCTTGTTCATCTTTACTGCTTCCTAAACTCTCAACTACTTTATATCCTCTATTTGATCTATCTACTATATGAATACTAACACTTCCACTGTTATTTTTCTTCTTTCTTACTCTCAATCCCATATCAAAATTGTATCAAATTTACTTCAAGGCACACAAATATAACTTTTAACACCTCTAAAACTACCTTTTTATGGGAAATCTATTTTTCTCTTGGAGATAATGCGAAAGTCAGGAGGAGTTTGGAAATTGCGAACATTTCTTGACATTATCGGATTTTTAATTTTGATAAAATATTAATAAAATTTAGAAATAATAAAAAAATTACAGATAAAGATGGACTTTTAGTCTCATTGCAAGTTTAATCGATTTGATATTTTACCAAACTGGTTTTTTGGATTTATACAGTTAGTTTGACGCCACCTTCAATGTGTAGCCAAGACCATATACGGTAGATATTATATCTTCATTTTCAGGATCAATATCTTTTATCTTTTTTCTTATATTTTTTATATGGCCATCAAGTGTTCTTTGATTGCTTCTTGGTGATAATATTTTATATAAATTATCCCTGTATATGATTTGGTTCGGATTTTGCACTATTATCTTCATTATCTCAAACTCTGTTTTGGTTAACTTTAAAAGTTTACCTTTATAATATATGGAGTTTTTATCAATCTTAAATACCGTATTTGATAAAAAAGTTTTTATATTTGTATTTTTTCCCAAATGAACCCATATCCTGGCTTCCAACTCCACAGGATCAATGGGTTTTACAAGATAATCACTTGCACCGAATTTAAAAGCTTTTATCTTGGTTTGAGTATCTGAATATCCGCTGATAACAATAACGGGTATATTTAATTTTTCCGAATTTAAAAATCTTAGCACTTCATATCCCTCGTAATCAGGAAGATTTAAATCCAATAATATTAAATTATATTTGTTAAATACAATTCTGGATACAGCATCGGTTATGGTAGTAAATATTTCTGTATCAAATCCTTTTTCAGACAAAAATTCCTGCAAAAATAATGCACTTTCTACATCATCTTCAATAAGTAATATTTTATTTTTTTCCAATGTGTAAACTCCAAAAAACATAATCTTCATATTTTACCCATATTTTTCTTATAATAACATAGTATAATAAATTATTAAATAATTGTACTATGGTGAAAAATGAATTTAAGTGATATAAGCATACTTTTTGTTGATGATGATACTGATATGAGACAAAGTTTTGATTTTTTTATGAGAGACAATATAAAAGATTTGTATCTTGCTAAAGACGGAGTGGAAGGATTGGATTTGTTTTATGAATACAAGCCTGATATTGTCATAGCAGATGTTAATATGCCTGTTTTAAACGGGATAGAAATGTCTAAAATGATTAAAGAGGACAATCCCGATACTCCTATTATGATTATATCCGCAAAAGAAGATGTAAATGTATTAAAAAAGGCTATTGAGATAAAAATTGATACCTTTATAACTAAACCCATTGTAGATACATCTTTAATATTGGAAAAATTAGAAAATTTTGCAAAAAAAATAAAAAACAACAACATTATACCATATACGAATAAAAAACTTTTAAAAATGGCTACAACAGATCAATTAACAGGTTTGTGCAACAGATACAAAATCAATGAAATTTTATCAAGTGAAAAAAACAGAAGCAATAGATTTGGTACATATTTTTCAATCATACTCATAGATATAGATAATTTCAAAATGGTAAATGATACATATGGGCATATTGTAGGAGATAAGGTTCTTGTCGAATTTGCCAATATCGTTCAATCTGCTTCAAGAGTAACTGATATAACCGGAAGATGGGGAGGAGAAGAATTCATTATCATCCTACCTCAAACTACCAAAACCGATGCCGCAATACTTGCAAAACATATAAAAGATAAAATCAACTCTTTTACCTTTAGTACAAACAAAAAACAAAGTGCAAGTTTTGGTATAGCAGAATATCAACCAAATGAAAATATATTGGAAGTTATAAAAAAAGCAGATACCGCACTGTATAAAGCAAAAAAATTGGGGAAAAACAGAATATGCATATCTTAAAAAACAGCTTTTTTATAATTTTTCTTAGCATATTGTGTATTTCAAAGTTAAGTGCAAATCCTACTTATAATTTTTTAAATCAAAAAGAAATTGATTATTTAAACAATAAAAAAGAGATAAAAGTTTATCTGAACAAAGATTGGGTGCCGGCAAACGAAAATGAACTTCCCCAAATTTATGATTTTTTAAAAGACTATATGAAACTTTATGAAAAAGTTTTAAAAAAAAGAATTATTTTTGTAAAAAATATCAAGTGGAGTGAAAAAAGCGATATCATAAAAAAAGAAAATATAGATATTGTCTGTGCTCTTGGCAAAAATCCACACAGAAAAAAGTATTATACATACAGTGATTTCAAAATTTTTAATATTTTTTATACATTCGCTATTCCTTTATATAAAAAAATTCCTACATTAAAAGAATTAAATCAAAAAAAAGAAGCGTTGGCAATAGTACAAGGATGCAATAAGATAAATTACATAAGAAAACAATATCCCGATATTAGACTTATCGAGTGTCTGTCAAATTTAGATGCTTTAAAATTTGTATTACGAAAAAAAGCCGATTATGCATTGGGAAACTTTTTTGTATTTAAGTATCTAATAGAGAAAAATTTTCTCTCTGGCTTAAGAATAAAACTGCAAAATAAAGATAAAAATATTATAAATACTCCTAAATTCTTGGCTTTCAGTAAAAAAAATAAAATCTTAAAAGATATTTTCAATAAAGCATACCTTCAAATAGACAAAGAAGAAATTTATCTTTTAAAATCCAAATGGCTTCCCACACCTTTGGCAAAAAAGATATTTTTAACAAAAGATGAAAAAAAATTTATAAAAAATCATATTTTAAATATCAACACAACAGTTAGTTGGATACCTTTTAACTTCGAAGATAAGAAAGGAAATATCATAGGAATCGGAGTAGATTACTGGAAACTTATCGCAGGAAAAGTTCATTTAAAGTATAAATTTTTTAAGGCAAAAACTTTTTATGAAGTTTTAAATAATATAAAAATGAAAAAATATGATTTGAATATAGCTACAAGCAAAACAATTGACAAAGAGCCATTTGCCATTTTTACAAAAACATATGAAAAATTTCCTATCGCAATAGCAACAAAAAAAATAAGCAGTTTTATAACAACCGGAGTTGATCTTGAGCATAAAAAAGTTGCTGTTGGAAAAAGTTACAGTACATATTTTTTGCTTAAAAACATGTATCCCAAAATTGACTTTATTCTTACAAAAAATACAAAAGAGGCATTGCAACTAGTTGAAGACGGTACGGCTTTCGGAGCAGTTGATATAGAGCCCTCTCTTAGATATCAAATTATTAAAAACAATTTTAATGATATTTTTATTACGGGTATAACGGGAGTTGATTTTAATTTACAGATAATGATTAGAAAAGATTATAAAATTTTGATTTCTATATTAAATAAATCCATAAACGCAATAAGCAATCAAGAAAGAATCTCAATATATAAAAAATGGATGGGAGTCAAAAAAGAGCAGATTGATTATATACTTATAGCTAAAATTACTTTTTTCTTCTTTTTGATTATTGTTATTTTATTATATTTTTTCATAAGACAAAAAAAGTTAAAAAAAGAGGTAGAAAATTTAAATACAACACTTGAAGTCAGAATTAAAAATGCAATAGAAAAAGAAAAGAAACACCAACTCATAATGCTCCAACAGTCTCGTCTTGCTCAAATGGGAGAAGCCATATCTATGATAGCCCATCAGTGGAAACAACCGCTAAATACATTAGTGTTTTTAAACAGTACAATTATAGCAAAATACAAAAACAATACTCTTACGAAAGAGATAATGGAACAATTTGAAAAAAGATCTTCCAAAATTATCTTCCAAATGGCAAAAACCGTTGACAATTTTAGAAACTTTTTTAAACCAGAAAAAGAAAAAACAATTTTTTCTCTTAATGATACCATATCCGAATCTATTGAAATATTACAGCCTATCTTGGATAAAAACAAAATAACCCTTATAATAAATCTTGATAATGATACAAAAATTTTAGGATATAAAAATGAGTTCGGACAGGCAATAGTGAACATTATAAATAACTCCATAGATGCATTCATTCAAAGAGATATCAATAATAGAAAAATAATTATAAAAAAATATGAGACAGCAAATTTATCAACCATAATCATAAAGGATAATGCCGGGGGCATAAAAAATGATATTCTTCCTCATATATTTGAGCCGTATTTTACTACAAAAGAGAGAAGCGGAGGTGATGGAGTAGGTCTTTATATGACAAAACTCATCATAGAAAAACATATGAACGGAAGTATAAATATAGAAAATATAGAAAATGGAATAGAAATTAAAATCACATTAGGAGTAGTACAAAATGAGTGTAGTTCCGACAAATAAAGAAATCAAATTAAATCCCAGAAAATACATATTGAGCACAACTGATTTAAAAGGAAATATAACAAGAGTCAACGACTATTTTATTGAGATTTGCAAATATTCAAAAGAGGAACTCATAGGTGCACCTCATAGTATAGTAAGGCATCCGGATATGTCAAAAGCTATATTTTATCTTATGTGGCAATATATACAAAACGGAAAAAACATCACTGCTGTTGTCAAAAATATGGCAAAAAACGGTGATCATTACTGGGTTATACCGATTTTGAGATAAGAAGAGATCACAACGGTAACATAAACAGATATATGGCTTTCAGGCAGGCAGCTCCTAAAAAAATCATAAAAACTATAGAGCCTTTGTACAAAAAACTTATAGAAATTGAAAAAGCTGACGGCATGGATGTTTCAGTAGAGTATTTATTGAACTATATAGATAAACATGGTACAGACTATAACGGTTATATAGAAAAACTTGAAAAAAGAAGTACCATTAGTTTGTATTTTTTAAATAAAGCTAAAAAGCTTTTTTCATAGTTCGAACAATTCATTTTCATTAAAAATTTTTATCTTTTTTTTGATAAGCAAAGAAACTGTAACACCTTCGCCTTTTGTTAAAGTTTTACTAAAAGTACCGTCATATATATAACTTTTACCGCAAGAGGGTGATTTTTCTTTCAAAAGAGCTTTTTTTATTCCATATTTTTCACAAAGCTGAAGAGTTTTTTTGGCTCCTTTTTTAAAATATAACGACACATCAATACCATTTATATTTTTTATTTTCAAAGGAGTGGCGGACACTATCTCCGAAGGAGGCCTTGGCACAGGCAAACCTCCTTCAACTTCGGGACAAAACGGTATCAAATTATACTTTTTTTTCAGTTTATCTATATCTTTTATCTTGTTATTACTGCCGTTATATTTTACATTTTCACCATAAAGACAAGCACTTATGAGTAATTTTTCTTTAACTGACAAACTCTTTTATCCTTTTTATCCCTTCGACAATACTTTTTTCATCTGTAGCAAAAGAAAATCTAATATAGCCTTCACTTCCGAAGCCTATCCCCGGAATTACGGCTACTCCTTTTTGTGCCAAAAGTTCTTTTGAAAATTTCATAGAATCATTACTTACATTTTTTATGTTGATAAAAAGATAAAATGCCCCATCAGGTTTAACTACAGAAAGTCCGTCAATACCGTTTATAAGTTCAACAGCCAAATCTCTTCTTTTTTGAAACTCTTTTCTCATAAACTCTATCTCTTTATCGGCTCTTCCGTCAAGTCCTGCAATTGCTGCATGTTGGGTAATAGAATTGATATTTGATGCACTTTGACTTTGCAATTTTTTCATAGCATTTATAAGTTCATCATTAGGAGTGGCAAGATAACCAAATCTCCACCCTGTCATTGCCACAGATTTGCTAAGACCGTTTACCGTAATAGTTCTTTTAAACATATCGTTATTGATACTGGCTACCGAGACAAACTCTTTGTCATATATCAATTTTTCATACATTTCATCCGAGCACACAAATATATCGGTATCTTTTAAAACTTCAGCAATCTCTTTTAATTCTTCTTTTGAATATACTGAACCTGTCGGATTGGAAGGGGTGGTTAGTATCAGCATCTTTGTTCTTGGAGTAATTGCATCTCTTAATTGCTTTGCATTTATCTTAAATCCACTCTCATCATTTGTGTCTACAGTTATGGGAATACCTCCGCTATACCTGACAAGTTCCGGATAAGTAACCCAATATGGTGCAGGTATGATTACTTCATCTCCATGTTCTATAAGAGATTGAAACAGATTGAATAAAGAGTGTTTTGCACCATTGCTTGTTATAATATTTTGAGGCTTGTATACAAGTGAATTGTCTCTTTCGAGTTTTTTTGAAATTGCATCTAAAAGCTCGGGTATTCCGGCAACTGCGGTATATTTGGTAAAACCGTTTTTTATAGCTTTTATAGCTTCTTCTTTGATAATTTCAGGAGTATCAAAGTCAGGTTCTCCGGCAGAAAAACTAAGTACATCTTTTCCCTGTGCCTTTAAATTTCTTGCTAATGTGCTTATAGCTATGGTCATAGACTCATTGAGCCTTTTTACTCTTTTTGTTAACATTTTTTATCCTTTTAAAGCTTTTATAAAAGCTTCATATATTTTTTCCAACTCTTTATCTTTTTCAATTATGATATCTTCATCATGCTTGGCCATTGCTTCTTCAATAATATTTAATCGTTTTATAATATAATCAAATAATTCCTTATTGATATCAGGAAGTTTATTGTGAGAATATTGTGACTTGTCTCTTCCTTTTTGCACAACTTTGGCAGGTATTCCTATAGCGGTTGACTCTGCAGGTACATCATGAATAACCACAGAATTTGCTCCTATCTTGGAATTTTTTCCTATGGTTATATCTCCAAGTACTTTGGCACCTCCTCCTACAACAACTCCATCTTCCAAAGTAGGGTGCCTTTTTACACCTCTTTGCAAACTGACACCGCCCAAAGTTACCTGCTGATAGATAAGCACATCATTTCCTATCCTGGTGGTTTCACCTATAACAACTCCCGTACCATGATCGATAAAAACTCTTCTTCCTATCCGACATCCCGGATGAATATCAATGCCAGTAAGAATTTGTGAAATTCCCATAATCATCCTACCTGCAATTTTCCAACCTTTTTTATAAAATATATTGGCGATTCTATAGTTGATCAGTGCCCAGACTCCGGGATAATTAAAAAATATTTCAAATTTTGAATTTATAGCAGGATCACAATGATAAGGCATCATAAAATCTTCTTTTATCTGTTTCCATAATGATTGTTTAGAGTACATTTGTATTCCTTGTATTATGAAAAAAGTCAGATTGTATGATATCTGTTTTTAAATATCCGTTATCTTTTAAAAATACCTCTATCATTTTATGAATTTTATCTTTTTCATCTGAATTTTCAAGAGCTGAATTTATTTTTTCCGAAAGCAATTTTTTAACTTCTGAATTTTCATATCCTATTTCATTTAAAACTTGAAGTATGTCTTTTGATTCTATGATTTTTGTTATGGTATATGAAGTTTCATCGATATCCACACACAATTCCGTAGGATGAGCAAATAAATTATGTCTCATACCCATAGTCTCCTGATATGCACCGACTAAAAAAAATGCTAAAAAATAATCCTCTTCTGCCAAATTTACATCATGCAAAAAGAGAGGATTTTTGATATTGAAACTTATCTCTCCGTCACTGTCACAAGTTATATCCCATAATGATGCACTTCTTTTATTTGACTCGCCAAGTTTGCTTAAAGGCATAACGGGAAAATTTTGTTTCAACCCCCAATTATCGGGCAAACTTTGAAAAAGAGAAAAATTTAAAAGATATCTCTCCTGAACCATATCCTGAATATAAAGCAACTCTTTGTGATTTTTATCTTTCAATAATTTTACTGCTTTTTCTATGATAAGATTAACCAATATTTCCGTATTTGATCTATCGTCAAGGTCTATATAACCAAGATCAAAAAGAGTCAGTAAAGATTCCATATGATCCAAACTATCATGCAAAAATTCTAAAGCATTTTTTTTATTCATATCTTTATATAATGCATATAATTCACTGACCAGCGGTGGATTTTTCTTTTTAAGTCTTAAAAGTTTCTGACTGTACTCTTTGGAAAAAAGCTCCAAAACAGGGGCGATTAAAACCGCATGAAAGGCAGCAATAAATCTGCCTGATTCTATAAAAACATCAGGTTCATCAACATTTTTTCTTTTTGCAATATCCTGTAAAAGATATATAACATCATTTGCATACTCTTCCAAAGAGTAATTTTTATGATAGTTTTCTTCATTTTGCGAATACTCGACCGCAAGTCCGCCGCCAAGATTGATTGAAGTGAGATTATCTGCTCCCATCTTTTTTAATTCGGCAAATATATTGCCGGCTTCTCTTAAAGCTTTTTTTAACGGTGCTATATCCTCAATCTGAGAGCCTATGTGAAAATGTATCATTTTAAATGATTTCAAAAGATTATGTTTTTTCAATATTTCAATAGCACTTATAAGCTCTGATGAAGTCAATCCGAATTTTGAGTTTATTCCTCCGCTTTTGGCCCATATGCCGATACCTGAACTGTGAAGCCTTATCCTAAGACCTATATTTGGCATAGTTCCATTAAAATTCTTCACATTTTCCACTATACTTTCAAGTTCGTTTATTCCCTCTATTGTCAATGTAATATTGTGCCCCATTTTTGCAGCTAAAAAACCTAACACAATCATTTCATTATCTTTAAAGCCATTTACAGTAATGGGTGAGCCGATATTGTTGTAACTCATAGCAAGTATCAATTCCGGTTTACTGCCCGCTTCAAGTCCGTAATTATATTTTTTACCTATATCTGTTAAATTTTTTACAAATCCGGGATATTGGTTTACTTTTAGTGGAAAAACAGCATTAAAACTACCTTTATAGTTAAACTCTTTTTGAACTTTTGAAAAAGTTTCATAAAGATATGATATCTGTTTTTGTATAAGATGAGGAAACCTTACAAGAAGCGGTCCGCTTAAACCCTTTTTTCTTATACTGCTGACTATATCGGCAAGAGAAGGCTTTGATTTGTAGTTGACAATAACTTTATCATTTTCAATGTCAAAATAATTTTTCCCCCATATATCTATACCGTATCTATTGTTCATAAATTACCCGTTCCATCCGCTTTCAAATTTTTCCAATTCTATTAGATATTCTTCTTTTTTTACCAAATCTTTTATCCACACCATATTTGTTTTTAATTCATTTTCGCCTATAACAACACAAAATTTGACATCTTTTTTATCAGCTGCTTTCAAATGGGCTTTTAAACTTTTTTTGTGATATGAAACTTCTGTTTTGTGATTTTTTCGATATATATATGCCAGTCGATACACCAAAAATAAAGCTTTCTCATCCATTGCTCCGAAATAAAAACCATCTTTTTGTTTTTGTGGCATATTTATAAGCTCCAATACCCTCTCAACTCCTATGGCAAAACCGATTCCGGAAGTCGGTTTTCCGTCCAAAAACTCTACAAGCCTGTCATATCTTCCACCGCCTGCAACTGCATTTTGTGCACCAAGAGCAGTAGAAACAAACTCAAAAGCCGTCTTTGTATAATAATCAAGACCTCTTACCAAATTATTGTCAACTTCATACTTTATATCTAAATCATCAAGTTTTTTTCTAACAAACTCGAAACTGTCTTCACATTCACTGCAAAGTGCCAAGTTCAGTCTCGGAGCTTCTTTTAAGAGTTGCTGGCATTGTTTGTTTTTGCAATCAAATACTCTGATGGGATTTGTTTTTATTCTTCTTTTGCAATCATCACACAAGCCATCTTCAATATCTATCAAAAATTTAACCAAATTTTGCCTAAAAGGAGGCAGACATTTTTGACATCCAAGAGTATTTATCTTTAAAGTATACTCTATACCGAAAAAGTCAAGTATATCTTTTAAAAGTAAGATAATATTTATATCTTCATAGGGACTATCTTCGCCAAAGCACTCAACACCAAACTGATGAAACTCTCTCAGCCTTCCTTTTTGCGGTCTTTCATATCTAAACATAGGTCCGTAATAATAATATCTTTTTACATTTGAAATTCTATCAAACTTATGTTGCACAAAGCATCTCACAACACCTGCGGTTCCTTCCGGTCTTAAACAAACATTGTTTCCGCCTTTGTCGATAAATTCATACATCTCTTTACCGACTATATCGCTACTTTCTCCCACACTTCTTTTAAAAAGTGCAGTTTCTTCAAGTATAGGTGTTTCGATATATTCAAAACCGTAATTTTTAGCAATTGCGGATGCATTTTCTATAAAATAGATATATTTTATATTTTCAGGGCTCAATATATCTTTCATACCTCTTAAAGCATTTATCAAAATTTTTCTCCTGTTATATTTTTTACAATAATTTTATGAATTTCTTCTATACTTTGCGATGCGTCTATTTCTACATATTTCGTATCTATTTTTTTTACAATATTTTGCATATTTTTCTGAACACTCAAAAGATACTCTATACCTCTTTTTTCTATGTTGTCTTTCTCTTTTTTGCCAAGTCTTTGCATTATAGTCTCTTTGTTAAGTTTAAGCAAAAAGATAATATCCGGAAATTTTCCCTCAAGTGCTATATTGTTTAACTCTACAAATGTATCAAAATCAATTTCTGTATGATTGCTCATAGCATAAGCAATACCGGATACAAAACCTCTGTCGCTTATAACCATATGATTTAAATTGGGCTTTACAACTTCTTCAAAAAGCTCCGCTCTGTCAGCCAAAAATAAAAAAAGCTCTGCTTTGATACTTTGTACATGTCCTTCTAAAAGCATTTGTCGTATCTTGACACCAAGAGATGTTCCGCCTGGCTCTTTGGTAAAAACAGCATTTTTAAATTTATTTTTCAAAAGCTCTATCTGAGTTGATTTGCCACTGGTATCAATTCCTTCTATAATTATATACATTTTATCCTCTTTCTTACGATATCAGGTAGTAAACTTGAAGGATCACCTCCGTGCTTTAGTATAGCTCTAACTACTGAAGAACTTATAAAAGCATATTTTAAAGATGGCATAAGATACAAAGTATCTATATCTCTATCAAGAAAATTATTGGCATATCCCATTTGTAACTCATACTCAAAATCACTTACCGCTCTAAGACCTCTGATAATAGTTTTAACATTTTTTTTATGAGCAAAATCAACCAATAATGAGTCAAAAGATTCAACTTCAATTCCTTCAATACAATTAACACTCTCTTTTATAAAGCTTACTCTTTGCTCTATTGAGAACATAGGGTTTTTCTCTTTTGATACCGAAACTGCAATAATAACTTTATCAAAAATTTTTTTGGCTCTTTTTACAATATCAAGATGACCGTTTGTTACAGGATCAAAAGTTCCGGGATAAATTGCTACATTACTACTGCTCATCTATTTTCCATTTTTTATATAAATTATGTTTTATATTTAGCAAATCAAACCATTTGCCTATCATAAAATCTTCCATTTCTTCCAAAGTTTTAGGATTAAAATAGTATCCCAAAACCGGAGGTGCTATGATAACACCCAAATTTGATAATTTTAACATATTTTCCAATGCTATGGAAGAGTAGGGCATCTCCCTGGGGGCTAAAAGCAAGGTTTTTTTCTCTTTGATTATCACACTTGCCGCCCTGGTTGTTAGATTGTCCGCTATTCCGCAGCTTATCTTTGCAAGTGTATTCATACTTGTCGGAATAATAACCATAGCATCACATCCAAACGAACCCGAAGCTATCGCAGCACCTATGTCATCATCATCATATAATATTATGTCTTTTTCTTCTTTAAAGACTGTTTTTGCATTTTTTGAAACCACAAGATAACTTTTTATATGTTTTGGAAGATGGCTTGCAAATTTCATTCCAAGATTTACACCGCTACTGCCACTGATAGCAATTACTATTTTTTTCATAAAACTATTACCAGACCTTTATCTATAATCTTTACCTTGTATATTTTACCATTTTTCCCAACAGTTTTTATAATATCGCCTTTATTGCCCTCTTGCAAAGCTTTTGAAAAAAACTCTATTTGCAAATTTCCATCTTTTATAATCGTTCTTACAATATCCTTCTTGTGTATAAGAGGATTTATTTTTATCATATATTTAGTTATAACAGAACCTTTTTTGATAAAATTTTTTGTAATATAGAAATTATTTTTTAAATTGTCTACAAAATTTAAAGGAATTTTATCAAAACTGCTCATAACTTTTTCATAATCATTTTGAGATAGGATTTTACCGTTAGAGATATTATGTTTTGCTTTAAAAAGATAAATTTTTGCATCTATTTTGTATCGAAAAAATATTCTGATGATTTTTTCACTGTTGTTTTTATATACAACTATAAAATTACCGCTTTTTTTTCTTATGTTGTTAGGCTTAACAATAATTTTCTCAAAATAAAAATTTGAAAAATCTTGCGGAAACGAATTGATTGGTTTTATGTTTAATTTTATTATTTTTATATTTTTATATTTTGTTTGAAAAATTTTTTTTAGTGCCTGAAAAATCTCTTTTTTATGATATTTTATATTGCATTGTTTATCTAAAACAACAATTCCGCCACTTTTATCTATAATTTGCAAAGAAATATAATTTTTAATTTTTGAAATTATTTCAAGTGAAGGAACTTTAAAAGTTGAAAGAGTATTTGAAACCCTCATCAAATCAATATTTTTTTTATACGAAGGATAAATATCCTTTATGTTTAAAACACTATTTTTGATGCAATAATGATTTTTAATGATTAAATTCGGCTTTGCGGATAAAAAATTGGCAGATAAAAAAAATAAAAATATAATGATGGAGCGGGAAACGAGGTTCGAACTCGCGACCCCGACCTTGGCAAGGTCGTGCTCTACCACTGAGCTATTCCCGCAAAATATGAGTGAAATTTTATCTCAATTTTTTTCATTTGTCAACTCTTTTTTTAACGGTATTATAACATTTTTTAGTTCTTGGTGATATATTTAAACGGTTTGAGAGAATAGAAAGGAGGAGGAACTATTCTCTCTGATAATGTATGGGTAAATTTAGGTTATTTTTGTTAATATTCCGTGCTGGGTCAGGGCATTTGCTTATCAACGGTAAAATTTTATATTAAAAGGACTTAAAAAGTCTTATTTATATATTTTTAAGTTTGTATATTAAGATAATATTTAGTATCCAATTAGATAAAGGGGAATAAGTGCAAAAAATGATTATATTTGATATGGACGGTACACTTCTTGACAGTAGCAAATCTATAACAAAAAGTATAAATTATGTACGAAACAAACTTGGGCTGAAACCTTTTAAAGTCGAAGAGATAACAAGGCTTATTAACGAACCGGATAATGACTTACCGAAACTTTTTTATGAGGATATTAAACCATACGATGAATGCAGAAAAATTTTTGAAAAGCATTATATAAAAAATTGCATTATCGATATGGATATGTTTGACGGGATAGAATATATGCTTGAAAGTTTAAAAGATGAGTACATATTAAGTGTTTTGACCAATGCATATGGCGAATTTGCAAGAAAAATGTTAAAACATTTAAGGATTGATAAATATTTTGTTGAGATTTTAGGTTCAGATGATATATCTTCAAGAAAACCGAATCCAAAAGGAATATATCATATTTTAACCAAGTACGGTATAGATATTTCCAATACGCTTTTTATAGGTGATAGTTTAAAAGATGAAGAGTGTGCAAAAAATGCAGGTGTAAAATATATCTTTGCCGATTGGGGTTTTGGTGAATGTAAAAAGCCTGATATGATACTTTCAAGTCAAGATAAAAAAGATATCAAAAATATTTTAAAAAGGATAGCTTAAGTGGATTATGTATTATATTTTTTTATTACGGTTATCCTGTCCGCACTGTTTTCTATGGGTGGGGCAGGTGCGGGCATAGCCATGATACCGATACTGAATTCTCTGGGTATTGAGCTTAATCTTGCCAAAATGGTAGGTTTGTTTATAGGCTTTACTACTACATTCACTTCAAGCATTATGAATTTTAAAAGAAAAGCATTGGATATAAAATTCGCACTGCCTTTAGCTTTGACTTTATTGATTTTCGCCCCGGCAGGTGCACAACTCTCTAAATATGTGGATAAAAGTATTGTTAAAATATTATTTGCATTTTTTCTTATCATTAGTGCGACAATGATGATATTTTTTAAAAAAAAGGCTAAAGCAAATCTACAAACTCCTTTTATCCTTGGAATTACAGGAGCAATCATAGGATTATTGTCCGGTCTTTTAGGAGTAGGGGGAGGAAATATGCTATTGCCGGTATTGGTTTTGTTCGGATATGAACCAAAAAAAGTAGCCGTAACTGTTAGTTTTGTAGTTCCTTTTTCAGCTTTTACATCTTTTTTAAGTTATGCGAGCTTTGTCCATATAAACTGGTTATTACTCATAAGTACTGCCATAGGTGCAATACTTGGTGGCTATATAGGAAACTATATGATGTACTTCAAACTTACACAGACACAAATTAAAAAAATTATTGCTTTTATACTTTATATTTTGGCGGTAAAAATGTTATGGTAAATATTTTAACTCAAATTATGTATTAGAAATTCATAATTCGGATTTAGGCAACATTTCCCGCAAATTTATGATATTCTTTTAATGTCCGATAGGCATGTTGAATTTTTTGAAATTTTTTACTATAAACTTTCAGTATCAAAGTGTTGTCACTTATGACATTATCCGGATGATATTTTTTGACAAGTTTAAGATAGTTTGCTCTGATTTTTTCGTATGAATCGTCTTGAGAGCACTGCAAAAGCTTGTAAAAATCTTTTAACAGCAAATTAACGGATTTTCTTCTTTTTTTATAATTGCATTTATTTAAAAATTGATCAATTTCATCAAAAAAATTATTTTTACAGGAGAATTTTATAAAATTTCCAAGTATCTCTTTGGTGTGAATAATTTCATGCAAAATTGATATTATTGTTTTATCAAAATTATAGATGAAAACCTTATTGGTCGAGGGTTGAAAAATCAATTTGTAATGATTGAAAATATTTTGCAATCCTCTTAGTACCAATCTGTTTTTCGTATCCATTTTTATCTCTATAGCTTCATTCGTCCTACAAAAGTTTAACTCCATATTTATAATATTTTGCAGTTGGTTTTTTTTCACAAGGGTTATTTTTATGGTTTTATCAACAGCTTTTTCTATTTGCCATATTTTTTTAAGTTTTTTACCTGTTTTTCTGGCGTATATCCTTGAAAGAAGTTTTAAAAAATATTTTCTTGCAATTTTTTCCGAAGAGTCATTAAATATAATGATTTTGTTTTTATTTCCTATTTTATTGGAAAAATTTTTATCAATAAGGCTTTTTAGAAAATAAAATGTCTGTGCATCTTCCAAAATCTTTACATTGAGTATTTTTTCATTTTGTTTTATTTTCATAGCTGTATCAATTCCTTTATACAAATATACTATGAAAAAGCAATTTTTATACCAAATTAATTTTCAAATATTTTTTTTAATTTTATATACTCTTCGTGAAGTTTTTCTCTTGTATCATCAGCAAGTTCATCTCCGTGTTCAAAACTGCTTTGAATGATATTGTCCAAAGCAGTTAAAACTTCAAAAAAATCACTCTCAAGCTCTTTTTTTTTCTTTTGTTTTGCCTGTAAAGTTTCAAAAAAAGCAAGTTTTCTTATCAATGAAGAAAGTTTATCTTCAACTTCTTGTATTTTAACATTTTGGACAAGTCTGTACTTTTCATCTTTTAAAACACTATTTTTTCCTATCGTTTCTTGCAATTCTTTTATATATCCTTCTACAATTCTGGCATATTTGGCATACAATTCATAAGATCTATCTTCAAGATTATCTATATTTGAAGTTATTTTATTGATATTTTTATACATAAAAAAAGCCACCACAAGCATAACTATGATAGCCGGTACCAAATGTTGCATATATTTTCCTTCCTGTCTATATATAAAGACATCTCTAAAAACTTTTAAGAGATATCTACTGATAAATTATAACAAATTGTTACTTAAAAATTAAATTCTTATAAAAAATGGACCGGATTTAGCTAAAATAAAGTAATATTTGTGTATTTTAACAACTGACCTTACGCACTATATCAAACCGCTATGGATATAATATAGCACATAAGGTTAGTCAATAAGAAATAAATTTTTAGGAATTAAATTATGAAAGATTGGAATCCATCATCCTGGATGAATAAAGAGATAAAACAACAACCCAATTATCCGAATAAAGAAGAACTTCTTAAAGCGGAAGACATACTTAGCAAATTACCTCCTTTGGTTTTTGCCGGCGAAGTAAGGAATTTAAAAAATGATTTGGCAAAAGCAACACAAAGAGAAGCTTTTTTGCTTCAAGGCGGAGACTGTGCCGAAAGCTTTGCGGAGTTTAATGCCGATAACATAAGAGATACTTTTAAAGTTATTTTGCAGATGGCAGTAGTTTTGACATTTTCAGGGGGTTGTCCCGTAGTTAAAGTCGGCAGAATGGCAGGTCAGTTTGCAAAACCAAGAAGCAGTGATACCGAAACAGTTGACGGCATTACCCTACCAAGCTACAGAGGTGATATTATAAATGATATAGCTTTTACAAAAGAAGCAAGAACTCCAAATCCAAAAAGAATGATAAGAGCATACAATCAATCAGCTGCAACACATAATCTTTTAAGGGCTTTTGCCAGAGGAGGTCTTGCAGATCTTCATCAGATAAACAAATGGAATCTCGGTTTTTTAAAAGACAATCAGCTTGACAGTAGATATAAAATTCTTACCGACAAGATAACCGAAGCATTGGCTTTTATGGATGCATGCGGAATAAATTCACAAAATACACCCAATATAAAACAAACAACTCTTTATACTTCACATGAAGCACTACTTTTAAATTATGAAAAAGCATTGACAAGAAAAGATAGCACAAGTGGCGAATGGTATGACTGCTCAGCTCATATGCTTTGGATAGGTGACAGAACAAGAGATGTCAACGGAGCACATGTAGAATTTTTAAGAGGAGTTAAAAATCCCATAGGCATAAAAGCAGGTCCCACTATGAGTACAACGGATCTTATAAAGCTAACTGATATTCTCAATCCTGAAAATGAAGCCGGAAGATTAAACATTATAGTCAGAATGGGTGCTGAAGAAATAGGCAAATATCTTCCCGGACTTATAAAAGCTGTTGAGAGAGAAGGCAAAAAAGTACTTTGGAGTATAGATCCTATGCATGGAAATACTATAAAAACTTCAAACAATTATAAAACCAGAGTATTTGATAATGTTTTAAAAGAGGTTGAAAGATTTTTTGAAATACATAAATCTGAAGGAACATATGCAGGCGGAGTGCATCTTGAAATGACAGGACAAAATGTAACGGAATGTATAGGCGGGGCAGGGGATATAACTGAAGAAAAACTTTCAAGCAGATACCATACTCACTGCGATCCGAGATTAAATGCAGATCAAGCACTTGAAATGGCATTTTTGATAGCCGATATGCTCAAAAAAGCAAGAGCATAAATCATCTGCTTATTTTTTGTCAAGTATTGGACCATAAATTTATGGTCCAATACATAAAAATTAGCAAACAATATAAAAAACGCAATAGGGCTGTAAAATTACTCTGATAGTCTTTTGATATCAACTCCAAGCTTTTTTAACTTCTCTTCCAATTTTTCATATCCTCTATCAAGATGATAAATTCTATGTACCTTTGTGATGCCTTCTGCCACAAGACCGGCTAAAACCAAAGCCGAACTTGCCCTCAAATCAGTTGCCATCACATCAGCACCATAGAGTTTGATTTTACCCTGTATAGTGGCACTATTCCCTCTAAGCATTATGCTTGCACCCATTCTTTGAAGTTCGCTTACATGCATAAATCTATTTTCAAAAAGTCTCTCTTCAACGATACTAACCCCTTCTGCTTGAGTCATAAGTGCCATAAATTGTGCTTGCATATCTGTCGGAAAACCCGGGTATTCGGTAGTTATGATTTCGCTTGGTCTTATATGTTTCGCCGGAAGCAGGGTAGTGGAGTTATCTTTTGTTTCAAAAGAAAATCCCATCTCTTCAAGTTTTGTCATTATGGCTTCTAAATGTTCAGGGATAATGTTTTTAAGTGTTATTTTCGAATTTGTAATAGCTCCGGCACAAAGATATGTCCCGGCTTCTATCCTATCCGATATCACACTAAAGTCTTTCATATCAAGTTTTTGTCTGCATGTTCCTTCTATAACTATTTCATCACTTCCGATACCTTCTATATTTACCCCTGCATTATTTAAAACTTCACAAAGCTGTACTACTTCCGGTTCTTTTGCTACATTAACTATGCGAGTCGTGCCTTTTGCTAAAGCTGCCGCCATAATAATATTTTCACTTCCCGTGACTGTTATTTTGTCAAATACTATTGTCGCTCCCTTCAAACCTTTTGGAGCTCTTGCTATAACATAACCCTGTTTTATATCTATATCTGCTCCCATAAGCTCAAGTGCCTTAAGATGCAAATCTATGGGTCTTTGTCCTATGGCACAACCTCCGGGAAGTGATACTTCGCAATGACCAAAAGCAGACAAAAGAGGACCCAATGTAAGTATGGAAGCTCTCATAGTTTTTACAATATCATAATTTGCCATTGTACTTGAAATGCAAGATGAATCAATATTGACTTCATCATTGTTAAAGACAAATTCAGAACCGAGATTTGAAAATAATTTTAAAAGTGTATTTATATCTCTAACATTCGGTACATTTTTTATAGTTATGCTATCTTTTGCAAGTATGGTTGAAGCCAAAAGAGGTAAAGCAGCATTTTTTGCACCTGAGATTTTTACTTCTCCGCTTAATTTATTGCCACCATTTATCTGTAAATAATCCAAAAAATTTCCTTTGTTTTATCTTTTAAAATATAAATATTTTACAATAAAACAGTTTAAACAAAAAGCAATTTTATAGAGATTTGAGTTTGTGTAACTGAGTTATGTATTATGTTATCCAAATTTACATTGGTTAATATTGGTAAATTTAGACTTTATATTATGTTATCCAATTTTACATTGGTTAACATAATATATATTCTCTTGAAAATTATGATTATACATAAAAATTACTTATATAAACTATACTTTACAACATTTTTAATTAAAAAAATAAATCAGATGAGAAAATTAAGCGGAGGATTAAATGTTTATAGCAAGTTTGGTTTTAGGAGCATTGTGTTTTACGATTGTATTAAGTTTTATTCCAAAAAGAAGATGGGGAGAAAACAGGAGAAAATTATGGAAATAGAAAAAAAGAAATAGAAAAAGCTTTTTTAATGAGTATATTTTTGCATAATACTGCTAAAATCAGAATTCCCCGCCTCTTTAATACAAAAATCCAAATAACCACAAGGGTATCTTATTGCCACTACCTATCTCAACATCATCCACAACTACAAAAGAGTTTTCTATATCTTTGATCTGTTTAAACGATTTCTTTTTTCCACCCACCTCAAATAGATAGGTGCTATCTACTAAAAAGTCACCTTTTTTGGCAACTTCAAGCTGATGTCTGCTTTGTAACATACTTGCTACGAATACTTCTCTCAAAGTTCCAATATTGCTCTGCGAACAGTAAGCATAGTGCAAATTTGTATTGTTAAGATATATTTTATCGGGCTTGACAAAGATAGCATCTCCTTTTGTTTTTGACTTGATTGTGTTCAAGATTTTTGCTTTGCTAAGATACTCTAAAAACCTGTAAAGACCTTTATAGTTATCTTTCATATCCATTTTTATCAAAAGATCTTTGATGTTGGGCATATAAGGATGAGATTCACAAAGCAAACGAACCAACTTTTTGAGATTTTGTACACTCTCATACTCTATAGGAAAAATGGAGGGTATATCAACCTCTATGACCGCATTGATTGTTTGATTGAGCTTGATTATATAGTCCTCTTTATCTTCAAAATAGAAAGGATAATAACCCATTTTGAGATATTCTCTAAAAAGTAGTGTGAGATTAAATTTCTCAAGCAGTTCATAAGCAATATCGACATGCTCTTTTACTATTTCTTCCAGAGTAAATGACGGCAGTATAATCCCTTTGCTTAACTCTATAAATTCTCTAAAACTTAACCCATCTACCTGATATATAATGGCTCTTCTGCTCAGATCAGCCTTTGCATTGTCGATCTTTAATGCACTGCTCCCGCTAAAGATTACCTTGAGATTCAAAATATCATAGATCTTTTTGAGTTCTATCTCAAAATCTTTGTATTTGTGTATTTCGTCTATGATTAGGACTTCGCCATCCTCCTTATAAAAAGCATGTGCCACTTCAAAAAGTGATGGGATTGTAATAGTATCTGCACTGATGTAGAGTTTTTTACTAAAAGAAATATCCAATTCTTTGAGATACTGAATGAGATAAGTCGTCTTCCCTACACCTCTCGCACCTACAATACCTACTAATTTTTTTTCAAGATTTAATGTTTTGTGAAAATATCTTTTATATATAAAATTGTTTTTTGCGAAAATGGTTTTTTGATAGTCTCTCAATTCATCTATCATGGCCTCTCCTTTGCATTTTAACCATTTTAGCAGAATTAGACTTACATATCTATTTTTTAACTATAAAAATATATTTCAATCTCTAATATTTTCAGATTTAATCTAATTCAACACTAGCCTCACCAGCAGTAGGTGTAACAGGTGCAGTAGCTATAGCTGAAGTTATGGGTAGAATTAGTGGAAAAGGTAGTATTGTTGGGAAGACGGTAAGCGGTGCAATAAGTACCTATAATAAGCTATCTGGCAAAGCCACTGATAGCGTCTCTGATAAAAGCTACAGTAAAAGCACCAACCCAGATAATCCCAAGCCCAATAGCGAGATAAACAATAAAGGTCAACATAGCGACTCCTTTTATTCAAATTTATCTAATTCTACCACAAATAAAGAGCTTTTGCAAGAGGTTGGAAATAAACAAACAAATCTTGATAAACAACTTGATAACGGAAAAATAAGTGAAAAAGAGTGGATTGATAAAACAATGCAACTTGATGATTTGAAAGATGACATCTCAAAAGGCGAAATCTTTATTCCTGCTATAGATACCACTATAGAGGAGATTAATTGGTAAATATAACGCAATATTATCTATAAAAGGTGTTAAAAATATAGCTACATAATATCCAAAAGTTGATTTGCATATTTTTTCAAGATATTATGATAAAATATGCATAGTTCTATTGTTCTCCCAAGAATAATAGTGAATTATACCAAAAAGAAAAAGCCTGTGCAATAGCATTGGCTAATTTAAAAATTATTTTTGGCAATAGATCACTCAAATTTAGTTTTACACTACCAACATAACTACAATCTGCAAGAGAGTCACCATATTTATCAAAATGCACCAAATGCATTTACGGGTTCTACCTCGTTCGCCAACAGATTAACAATATTTTTATTACAATTTTTAAGTATTTCTTTGTTAGTTTTTCCACTATTTGCATATGTATAAAGTATAGAGTTCTCAGCTTTTTGTTTTTTCGTATCAATAATGGTTATTGCATCTGCGGAAAAAGCATAATTATCAGGGTTAGAATTTCCAAACAAGCTTGCAATTGCCAAGGCTGCTGTTGCTTTGCTTGCAGGAGAGTAACCGTGTGTCGATAATGAGCTTGATAATATTGAAAGAGAACTAATATTTTGAATATCATCGGATTTAAAATTATCATCTATAATTTTACTCAAGTTTTTTGGTGTTTTTAAATTATTTTTTATTAATCCGTATTGTCCGCATCCTAAATTTTCAGAAATTATAATGAAGTCGGCATCTTTCAGTTTATTTACTATTTTGTAACCGTCTTTTTTAAAGACTGATTTGATCTCATCTCCGGGAGCACATATCTCTTCCGGATTGACTCCGAAAATATATGAATATGAAGGATCATACATATCATAACTCTTATCTGTTATATCTAAAACATATATTTTCTTCTTTTTAGATATTTTGCTTAAATTTTTTGTTAATTTAGCATATGTCATTTTACCATGTAGCAAATACGCTACGGTAGGACCGTTTTGTGTTGTACAGCCACTCATTAACATCATTACAATTATAGCAATAATATAAAAGAAAGATTTTCTAATAATTGTTTTTTTCATTTTCTGACTCCTCTGTTAAAATCGGTAAGTTTATTAGTCTTAAAAATATGAAAATTACCTTTTAAATATGTATTTTTAATTTATTATATATTATCTATTCTCTTGAAAATTATGATTATACACTTTTTGACATATCTATTGTAAACTCTGCTCCATCTTTATCATTCTTTTTTTGTTTTTGTAGAAAAATAAGGATCAAAAATTTTATCTATAATATCCTCTCGGGAATGCCGCCGGCGTTATCTTTTATGCTTAAAGTCTTATTTTTTATATTTATCTCAATTTTCGGATTTTCTATCTTTTTTTCCATCAGTATATCTTCCGCATTTTTTAGTAGATTTATAACAACTTGTATAAGTTCATTTTCATAAGCAATAAACTTTTCTACATTTTCTACTTTTTTTATTAACTCAATACCTTTATTAACCAATGATATTTCAATAAGAGTCAATGCCTTTTGACATATTCTCTTAAAATCAGTAACACTTGTTTGCTTGTCCGGTTTGAAAAAATTTCTAAAATCATCTATGGTTGAACTTAGGTATTCAACATATTGATACATTTTTTGTGTTATTTTTTCTGATGTGTGCTCATCAAATTTACCCCTTTTAACTCTTTGATTTATAAGTGCAATCGCTGCACTTATAGCATTTAGAGGCTGTCGCCATTGGTGAGCTATCATAGCTATCATTTCACCCATTTGTGCTTGTCGGGATTGCTGAAACATTATCTTGTCTTTTTTACGATTTTCTTCAACTTTTTGAAAAACCAATTTTTCTAAATTATCATTTAAAAATTTTAGCTCAAATGTCTTTTTTGTTAAAGCCCTCTCCTTCTTAAAATAATCAATCCAAAGATCAACTTTTAGCACAAATTCTTCAAACACAAAAGGCTTTTTTAAAAAATCACTTGCTCCATTCTTCAAAGATTCTCTGACTATCTGTGGAGTTGCGACACCGGAAAGCACAAGAATGGGAAGAGAAACAAATCTGTTATCTTTTCTAATGGTATCTAAAACTTTCAGTCCATGCAAATCAGGTAACTCCATATCCAAAATAAGCAAATCAAAACTCTCTTTTTTTAATTTTTCCAAACCGTTTTTTGCATTTAATGCATACTTTAAAATATAGTTTCTAGGCTCCAATATAGTTTTTATCTGTTTACAAATAAATTTAGAATCGTCAATCACTAAAATCTTTTCTTTTGTTTTTGTTTCTATTTTATTTATAATTTTTACAATCTCTGCAATAGAATATAAAAGATTTGTATCTTTTATGATATAGTCTAAAATTCCATATTCAAATAATTCTTCTCTTAAATCTTTATCCTGCATAGAAGTTAATACAACAACCTTTGTTTTTGTCAAAGACTGTATGCTGGCTATCAATTCAGATCCTTCTCCGTCAGGAAGATGCAAATCAAGAATGATTAGATTATAGTTTTTATTTAGCAAAAGCTTTTTTGCTTCCTTTAAAGTAAAAGCTTGGCTTGTACTGAATGCTAATTTATCAAGTTCTTTTTTTATGATATTGTTGATAGTTTTTGAATCTTCAATAATTAAAATATTTTTCATTTATTCCGCCATAGGTTTTGGTTTTCCAAAATAATACCCCTGTGAATAATCCACACCCAAATCTCTTACTATATCAAATATAGCCTTATTCTCTACAAACTCCGCTACTGTCTGCAAGCCTTGCTCCTTTGCAAATGTAACTATACTCTTTACCACAGAAAGCGAATAATTGTTAGTCTCAATATCTCTTATAAGACATCCGTCTATCTTCAGTATATCCGGCTCATACTCCAAAAGTCTCTCATAGTTTGAATAGCCCGTACCAAAATCATCTATGGCAATCTTGACACCATAACTTTTTACATCAGATATAAATTTTTTAACTACATCAAAATCCTTAATACTCTCATCTTCAAGTAGTTCAAATACAACTTTTGATGCTGAATTTTTATATTTTTTTTAAAAGCTTAAAAATCTTTAAGCAGGTGGGAGTATGTTCTATATCTATTGAAGAGAGATTGATAGATACCTCGTTATCGCAATTTTTCAATATATTAAACGAATGCTCCAATACAATATTTGTGATTTGAGTATAGTAATTACTCTTTTTTGCCGTCTCAAGAAAATGGTAAGGTGTAAGAACTTCACCTTTTTTATTTATCAAACGAACAAGAGATTCATATTTTGAAATTTGACCTGTTGCATTGTTGATTATCGGTTGAAAATATGAAACAATTCGTGAATTGGCAATAGCATCTTTTATCATAGAAATTGTTTTCATATTTTCTTTTGCCCTGCTTTGAACAATAGTTGCTAAATTATTGGCAATCATAAAGTCTTGTTTATTATTTAAAAGTTTTCTTATACCAAGTTTTGCAGACTCAAGCATTTTATCTTTTTCATATACAAGACTGATTATCAAAGAGATATCATATTTTATATCATTTAGTATTATCTCATCATTATTTATAATCTTTTGGATTTTTTTGAGAGTATTCACAAAACTCTTCTCGTCAGTAAAGTATGATTTTTCAACTATCAATGCATACTCACCATTGGCAAGTTGATAAACCTTGTCAAAATCATAGATTTGAGACAATTTTTCTTGCAAATATTTCTCTACTTCATCTTGAATCTTCTCTACTGTTTTATTATCATAAAACTCAGTAATCATATCAAAGTTATCCAACTTTAGATAGATTAAAATCGGTTCTTTTGCATTTTTTATAGCATCATTAAGCTGTTTTGCAGGACTCATAATATCTGTTATATCATTTCTTAGAGAAATATACTCAAGTATATTGCCATCCAAATCTAAAATCGGCATAACAATGCTATCGACATAGTAACTTTTATTGTTTTTTGTTCTGTTTCTTACGATACCCTGCCATATCTCTTTTTTATCTCTTATCGTATGCCACATATCTTTAAAAATACTCTTAGGATTATCAGGATGACGAACTATATTGTGATTTTTCCCTATCAACTCATCTTTTGAATACCCTGAAATTTCACAAAATTTGTCATTTACAAAAGTGATAATTCCTCTCTTGTCTGTTTTAGATACGATAGAACTACTGTTTGTTGCCTTTTGATACTCTTTTAAAAGATGGAGGTTTGATTTTGCTTCGTTTATATATTTGTATTTTTTTACAACTTTATCAATCATAATAACCAATTGATCCAAATCAATAGGTTTTAAAAGATACCCGTCAACTCCGAATTTGATACTTTTCATAAAAAAATCATCTTCATTATGTGCAGAGAGTATCAAGATGGGTATTTCGCTATCTATATCTTTTATCTTGGCTATCATATCCAAGCCGTTCATCTTTGGCATATTTATATCGGTTATGATAAGATCTATATCATTGTTCATAAATTTTTCATAACCGTCTTGTCCATTGACAGCTATCAAAATATCATCAAAAAAGTCCTCCAAAATCATAGAGGTCATTTCTCTGGAGTCTTTATTGTCTTCAACATATAAAAGTTTTAAATGTTTTGAGTAGCATATAACATCATCTACATCAATCACTATTTTCCCTTAGAATTATTTTAAATTTTGCTCCATATACTATCTTTCCGCTTTCATCTTCAAACTTATCGTTTTCAACACTCAACACACCGCCACAATGCTCTTGTACAATCATTTTACTCATATACAAACCAAGACCCGTGCCATCTTTTTTTGTTTTTGTAGAAAAATAAGGATCAAAAATTTTATCTATAATACCTTCAGGAATACCTCCGGCATTGTCGTATACTGTTAAAGTATTATCATTAACTTTTATAACTATAACCGGATTTTTTACAAAGTTTTCTTTTAGAGCATCTTCTGAATTTTTGATTAGATTTAACAAAACCTGCTTTAATTCACTCTCATAAGTTAAAAATTCTTTATCTGATATTATATCCAAAACTAATCTTATATTGTCATTATGCAGTGAAGTTTTTACTATATTTAAGACATCTTCAGCTATTTTTTTAAAATTTGTAACTTTTTTTACCTTATTTGGCTTAAAAAATCCTCTAAAATCATCAATGGTATTGCTTAAGTGTTGTGAAAATTCTTTTATCTTTTCAGACAGTTCTATTGCCGTATCATAGTCTAATTTTTTTAATTTTGCTTTTAGATTTATAGCTCCTGATGTAGCAGTAATAGCATTTAGAGGCTGTCTCCATTGGTGAGCTATCATACTAAGCATCTCACCCATCTGTGCCAAACGGGACTGTTGATACATCATCTCTCGGGTAATTTTGTTTTTATCCTCTTCTTTTTTTATTTTTTGCATCAAAAGTTCATTTTCGGTTATATCCAATCGAACCGATATATATGAGTCAATCTCTCCTTTGGCATTGTACAGGGGTTCTATATTTGCCCAAACCCAATAAAAACCGCCATCTTTTTTGAGATTTTTAACTTTTCCTTTCCAAGTTTTACCCTTTTGTATCGTACTCCACAACTCTTTAAAAACTGCTTTTGGCATATCCGGATGTCTGACTATATTATGCGGTTTTCCGATAAGCTCATCTTTGCTGTACCCGGAGATTTCACAAAATGCCTCGCTGACATCCAAAATCTTACCCTTTAAATCCGTAACTGAACTGATGATATACTTCTGTGTAACCATTCGTAGTCTTTGCTCCTCTTTTACCAACTTTAAAAAAGCAATCAGCATTAAAAGAAAAACGATTAAGCTCAAAACAGTTAAAAACAGAACCAGATCAAAAATCAACCTAACACTCTCTAACTCTTTTTTTATTTTGATTTTTGTATCGTTTTCTATAAATCTTCCTACTTCATCAAGGATATTAAGTTTTTGTGTGATAATTTCATACCAGTATTTTGGATCAATATCTGCTTTTGCAATATCTTTGTATATGATTATATCTTGTATCTTTTTTATCTCTGCAAAAACTTTCGCCTCTTTTTTCTTTTTATAAAATTTCTTGATTTTTGCACAGGCATATTTCAAAAACATACTCTCATTTTGATTTTGGACAGATATAAGATTTGTAAATTTTATCAAAGCATTTCTATTTAGTTTTTTTTGAGATATTATGATAACACCCTCCGCTCTCTCTATACCGCCATACTCTTTAAGATATAAAAAATTGACATAAGCTAAAATATTTTGTGTAATTTTTGGTATATGGGAGCTCTTTGAAATATTTACTATAATTGCCAATAAAAAAGCATTGATATCGGTATAGTATTTTACGACTTCTTTTGATTTGATATCTTTTTTGTCAATTCTTTTTCTTATCAATTCTATCTTAGAAAGTTTTAAAGTTATTTGTTTGGGCAAATTTATACTTTTGATAAGTCTATGTATCTGAAAATCACTCTCTTTTCTTTGCAGTATCAAATCTTTTTTAAATCCATCATTTTTGGCTTCTAAGTATCCGCTGGAGAGTCCTCTCTCTTTTTGAAGAGAGTGCAAAGTTGCACAGATATATCTGCTGAGTATTATCTTGTTATTCAGTTTCTCAAGAGACTGCATTTGGGAGTAACTATATGCAATAACCATACCGCCTAAAAAAAGCAATACAATTGTCAATGCAAACATTGGTACCAATAACTTTGTTTTAATAGTAACTCTTTCAAACATTTTTATTGTCCATAAATTTTTATTAATTATACAACAGCAAATCTGAAAAATGTGTTTTTTGATAAAATTATTTACATATAATTTTATGTATTTTTATATGTAAAATTATACATTAACGATTGTTTTTTTCTTCAAGTTTAAAGATGCGACCATAACAATAACTATAAAACAGGTTATTTTTTAAAGCTTGATTGCTTTATTGTATTGCAAATAACACTTCATTTTATACTTTTTATTTATGATCGTTTTTTCTTCTTTATGAACAAGTGTTAATATATTATAATTTATTTATTAACACTTGTTCATATATAAGTACTTGACAAATGAACAGTTGTTAAGTATAATTACAAAAAGCCTTTATAGAGGGATTTACATGAGTAAAACTACTAAAGAAAAGATATTGGATGCCGCATTGGAACTTTTTGCACAAAAAGGTTACAAAGGTGCATCTGTTAGAATGATTTCATCAAAAGTCGGCATAAGAGAGAGTGCTTTATATAATCATTTTAAAAACAAAGAAGATATTTTAAACACTATAGTATCCACCCTATCCTCTTCTTCTCTCTCTTTGGCAAATGATAAAAGACCTCTGGATGAATTGGCAAAAAAAGGAAAAAATTTTCTAAGAGAATTTGCTACTTCATTTAAACTTTTATCTTACGATAATACATCAGAAAAATTTTTTAGATTTATGATGATAGAATTAATGCAAAATAAAAAAATAAGAGATATTTTTTTAAATGATTTTCATCAGGCTCATTTAAAAACTCTCTCGCAGGCATTTTTTATAATGATGCAAGAGGGCATGATTCATTCAAGCGATCCTATGCTTATGGCAAGGGAGTTTTTAGCTCCCCTCTTCTTTTATAGAATGCAAACCACTCTTTTAAGAATAGATGGAATTAAAACCACAACTGAAGCAACATTGTTTGAAAAACATATAGAATTTTTTTGGGAAATGATCGCGGTTTAATTTCGTGGTATTTGCTTAATCAACCATCGAAGCATCAACCAATTCGGAAGGAATCTCATTTTTAGGTGATATATTTGCACCCTCTTTAAAAAGTGTAATCTGTCTGATGATATTGCCTCTGCCTGATGATAATTTTTTAAGAGCTTCGTTATAGCTCTCTTCACTTCTTTTGATACTTTTTCCAATATTTTCAAAGTCTCTTAAAAAACCCACAAATTTATTGTAGAGTTTTTCGGCTTTTAAAGTTACCTCTTTTATATTTCTTGCCTGTTTTTCATATCTCCAACTATTTTCTACTGCTCTGAGTGCTACTAAAAGTGTTGTGGGGCTTACAAGGACGATATGCTCTTTAAATGCTTTATCATAGAGCATCGGATCATTTTTTAAAGCCAACAGTAAAGCACCTTCTACAGGTATAAACATAAAAACAAAATCCAAAGAATTTATCCCTTTTAATTTTTCATAATCTTTTTTTGACAACTCTTTTATATGCTCTTTGACAGAATTAAGATGCAATGATAAAAATCTTTTTTTGGATTCTTCATCTTCACTTGATATATATTGTTCATAATGAGTCAATGAAGTTTTAGCATCTATTATGATTTGTCTGTCTCCCGGAAGTTTTACTATAACATCCGGTCGAAATTTTTCTCCACCGCTACTTTTTAGCACAACTTCTCTTTCATACTCTTCACCTTCTCTTAATCCTGAGCTTTCCAAAACCCTCTCAAGTATCATTTCACCCCAGATTCCCTGCTGTTTTGATTCGCCTTTTAGAGCATTTGTCAGATTTAAAGCATCCTGACTCATTTTTTCATTTAAATCCTTAAGAGTTTTTATCTCAATTAAAAGAGTATTTCGTTCTTTTGATTCTTTATCATATATATCATTTACTCTTTTTTTGAATTCTTCGATTTGTATTTTTACAGGAGTTATCAACTCTTTAATTCCCCGAGAGCTTTGTTCGTTAAATTTTTTACTATTGTTTTCAAGAACTTGATTTGCTATATAATGAAATTCTTTTGTAAGTTTATCTCTGTTTTCTTCAAGAAGTTTTAATTTTTCCTCAATACTTTTTTTCTGTTCTTTTATGGTGGCATTTAATGTTGCTATTACTCTTTCGTTATAAATATTTTTATCTTGTAATTCTTTTATATCAGACAATCTTTCATCACATAATTTTTTTAAATTTTCAATATAGTGCTCTTTTTCTTCAAGGTGAGCATTTAACTTTGATATATTTTCTTTCAAATATCCGTTGTCTGCTTTTTTTTGCTCTAATTGAGTATTTATTTCGTTAAGCTGTATATTTTTATTTTTTATAATTATATAAAAAAACAGTACTGTTAAAATAATTATTCCGACAAGTGCATATACCAAAAAAACAGTATCTATATTCATAAATTTAATTTCCTTTGTTAAAAAGGCCAAATACTCTCAACAAGCTTAGTACCCCATCCTTTATGAGAATTTATATCCATTGAGCCTTCAGTCTTATACAGTATTTTTGCATCGGCTATATATTTTGAACTTATAGTATTTCTCTGGTCTATATCATAAGGTCTTATCACCCCGCTTATCTGAATGATCTGTTTTTCGCCGTTTATAAGCATTTCTCTGCTTCCAGCGATAAAATAATTTCCATTATTTAGTATCTTGATAACTCTAGCCGATATGGTAGTAGTAAATTTTTCTGTTCGTGTATTGTCACCCTTGCTGGAAAAACTATTTTGAGAATTTGTTCCGAAACCTATATTGGTCAAGCCGTTTACTTTGTTTATTGCACCGTTTACAGCCGCATTATTGCCGGTAGTTGTAAATATGCCTCCACCAAGTTTATCATTTGTATTTTTTGACAAACTTTTTTTTGCACTTGAGCTTTGAAGAATATTTTCATCTATAACAACCGTAACAAGATCATTTACATTCATAGCTTTTCTATCGGAAAACAAAGGATTGTCTCCTTTTCCAAAAAGACTGCCCTCATTTTGAATTTGCCCCTCTTTTTCCTGTGCCGGAAGTTGTTCGACATAAGCAGGCGGCCTCATCGCAATTTTCGGATCAACACTTTTATTGGCGCAACCGCTAAACAGCACTAAGCTAAAACCGGATAAAAATATCATAAGTTTGTTCTTCATTGGTACTCCGTAAATTTTATATGCTATAATTATAAAGTTTTTAAAGCAAAAACAGTTCCAATTAAACTTAAATGAGACCATTGCACTAAGGAGATATTGAAAATGAGCAAATTAAAAGAAAAATTACAGCAAGATTTGAAAAATGCCATGAAAAACAAAGACAATATTACAAGAGATACCATAAGATTTCTTATGAGTTCCCTAAAACAGATAGAGGTTGACGAAAGAAAAAAATTGAGTGATGAAGATATTGTAAAAATTATCCAAAAGTCCATCAAACAAAGAGAAGACTCAATGACTCATTACAAAAATGCCGGAAGAGATGATCTTTTTGAGCAAGAAAAAGCCGGAGCCGACATACTTAAAAATTATCTTCCTGATCAGTTGAACAACGAGGAGCTTAAAGATATAGTATCTAAAATCATTGCCAAAACAGGTGCAACTTCCATTAAAGATATGGGTAAAATTATGGGATTGGCAATGAAAGAAACCGCAGGAAAAGCCGATGGAAAAAGGATAAATAATATAGCAAAAGAGTTATTGCAACATTAAAGTATTATATGTTTGTTTGGCTATTTCAAGCTCCTCGTTTGTGGCTATAACAAAAAGTTTTATCTTTGAACTCTTTTTACTTATAACGGTATTGTCTTTACTGTTTGCTATGGTGTCGAGTTTGATACCAAGACTCTCTTCAAGCCCCGAACAAACTTTTTCTCTGACTTTCGAAGAATGTTCCCCAATACCACCGGTAAATACCAAAGCATCAACTCTTCCTATTGCAACCGTATAAGCACCTATGTATTTTCTAATACGATAACAAAAAATTTCAAAAGCTAATTCTGCTTTTTTATCTGCTTTTTTAATCCTTTGTTCAACTTCTCTCATATCATTTGTTCCGCATAAACCTTTTAAACCGCTCTTTTTGTTTAAAATATTATCAAGTTCTTTTGTATCAAGATTTAAATTTCTTGCAAGATAAAAGATAATAGCCGGGTCTATATCTCCGCATCTTGTACCCATCACCAATCCTTCAAGTGGCGTAAGCCCCATGGAAGTATCTATACTTTTTCCATTTTTTATAGCAGCCATACTTGCACCATTTCCAAGATGAAGTGTTATGAGATTACAACTATTTATATCTTTTTTTAAAAACTTTGCAGCTTCTTTTGCGACATAGTGATGAGAAGTACCGTGGAAGCCATATCTTCTTACTTGATTATTTGTATAATATTCATAAGGTAAAGCATAATGATATGCAAAATCGGGAATACTTTGATGAAAAGCAGTATCAAAAACAGCTACTTGCTTCAAAGAATGGTTTACTTTTGCTATAGCTTTAATACCTATGAGATTTACCGGATTGTGCAGTGGTGCCAAAGATGAAACTTTTTCAATTTTTTCTATCACATCATCATTTATAACAGTAGGTTTGCTAAAATACTCTCCTCCATGCACTACTCTGTGACCAACTGCTCCAAGCTCATCAAAATTTTTCAATACACTGTTTTGTATCAAAAGTTCTTCTAAAAGCTTTATACCCCAAGAATGGTCCTTTATCTTTATATTTCTTGAAATTATCTTATCATTTGAGTAAGTAAATTTAATATGGCCTGACTTTTCTCCAATTTGTTCTATAATTCCTTTACAAATAGACAAACTCTCTTTCATATCAAATATTTGAAACTTTATAGAAGAGCTTCCGCTGTTAAGAACTAAAATTTTCATAAATTTTCCTCTTGAGCCTGTATCGCAGTAATAGCAACCGTATTTACTATATCTTCCACCAAACACCCTCTGCTTAAGTCATTAACCGGCTTTTTAAGACCCTGCAAAACCGGTCCTACCGCCACTGCATTTGAGCTTCTTTGTACTGCTTTATAAGTATTGTTTCCCGTATTTAGATCAGGAAAAATAAAAACTGTAGCACGGCCGGCAACTTTGGAGTTTGACAATTTTTTCTTGGCTACTTTTTTATCTATTGCAGCATCATATTGTATAGGACCTTCCACCAAAAGATCCGGCCTTAATTTTTTTACCAATTTAGTAGCTTTTGCAACTTTTTCAACATCCTCACCGCTACCGGAACTTCCCGTAGAATAAGATAACATTGCAATTATAGGCTCAATTCCGAAAAGCTTTGCCGTATCAGCTGAAGATATGGCTATTTGAGCCAATTGTTCCGCATTCGGATCACGGTTTACCGCACAATCTCCATAGACTAATACTTTTGTATCAAGACACATAAAAAAAACACTTGAAACTATAGAAATACCCGGTTTTGTCTTTACTATTTGCAAAGCAGGTCTTATTGTATCTGCAGTAGTATTGTTTGCTCCGCTTACCATACCGTCCGCATCTCCCATGTATATCATCATTGTGCCGAAATAATTTTTGTTATTCATTATATCAACAGCACCCTCTTCCGTCATACCCTTATGCTTTCTCAACTCATAAAATTTCTTGGCATATTCGGATTTTAACGGACTTGTTTGCGGATCTATTATCTTTATACTTTTATGTAGTTTTATCCCCAAAGATGAGCATCTTGAATCGATATCTTCCTTGTTTCCCAAAAGTATAACATCAACTGCCCTTCTTCTTTGTAAAATATCCGTAGCTCTTAAAATTCTCTCATCTTCGGATTCCGGAAGAACTATGGTTTTTAGATTTGTTCTTGCTTTTTCAAACATTCTGTATTCAAACATAGCCGGAGTCATAATATCACTTGATGCGGCAGTATCTATTTTTTCTTCTATATTTTTTAAATTGATATAGCTGTTAAACAATCCTTCTATAATTGCTATTTTATTTAAACTATCAGGCATTATTTTTGCTCTTGTTTCGCTAACTTTCATAGCTGTTTGAAAAGTATCGTCTTTTGAGGTCAATATAGGTATCGTAAACTCTCCGACCCCTCTTACAAGCTTCATAAATACATCATCAGGAACATAACCGCCGGTTAAAACCATACCTGAAATAGAAGGAAAATCTTTTGAATAATTAGCCACTATAGATCCCAATATCATATCCAGTCTATCACCCGGTGCAATAACAAGATCTCCGTCTTCAAGGCGTATTAAAAAATGATCCAGATTCATAGCGGCAATTTTGCTTTGCCTAACCAATCTTTTTAAATCTTTCTCTTTTCCTATAATGTATTTGGAATTTAATTTATCGCCAACTTCTCCTATGGTTGGATATGAAAGTTCTTTGACTTCAGGCAAAAGATATATAGGCACATCATCTTTTTCTAAAAATCTTACTTTATTTGTCAAGTCTATCAACGACTCCTTTTCAAGTCTGTTTATAAATGTTGCAAAATGTATGCACCCCTCGTCTTTTATAGTTTCTCCCTCTATTTTTGCCTCTTCCCAGATCTCTTTTGAATTTTTATCTTTGCCGCTTAAAACTCCTACAACGGGACTTCCGATATTTTTAGCAATTTCAAGATTGATATCAAAATCAACCGTAGCAGTAAATAAAGATTTGCTAATACCCTCACAAAGAATAAAATCATACTGTTTTTCAAGTGTTTCAAATTTTTCTATGATTTTCTCGTAAAACTCATTAATTTGATTGTTGGCTATAAGAGACTCGGCTTCAAGTATTGTAAAAACATAAGTATCTTTATAATCAATTTTTAAATGAAAATGCTCAGTCATAAATTTAATATCATCATCATCTCTTGGAGAATCTTCTATAATAATAGGTCTAAAAAAAGCAACCTTTTGGATTTTTCTTTTAAGAATTCCCATTAACCCCATAGAAACAACCAATCCTCCGGCATTTTCTTCCAATGATGCCACAAAAAGACTTTTTATCTTCATTATCACTCCAAAAAAGAAATAAAACTTATAAAAAATTTATAAAATTATACTACGATATGACAATTAAGAAGCTTAATCTATTTAAGGAGACTGTAAAAACTCCCCTTCCCCCCTCTTTAAAAAATATCGATCATCTACCGCAATTAATCCAAAATCCTTCATTTGCAAAAATTGTATCAAAGTCGTCCAACCCCGTACTATTAGGTATGGATGTATGAAGAGACCATTTGCCATCTTTATATTTCCAAATAATTTTCACTCTATCGGAACTATTTTCGCACTTTAACTCATTTACGCCAACATCTCTATAACTACCCTCAAGAGACCAGCCGTTTGGATAGTGGCTATAATCTGTCGGAATAAAATTGCTACAAATCCCTATCCGATCTGCTCGGGTATTATAGATCCATGTGCCGGCCGACTCGAAAATATAATTGAGCGGACTGATATCTTTTTGATTTGCTATCATCTCTCTGACTGCTTTATACGGAGAATAACCTCTCCAACCATTTCCGATAAATTGCCATATTATCTTCTCATCTTTCGAAAGAGACGATAAGAGTATATGCCCGCTGACCAAATTCCAACCCGCTCCGACTTCTATGGCTTTTGCCGGAGGAAGAGAGATGGTCGGCTCAACATAGACTACAACATTAAGATTCTCTTTCACTTCGCTATCATCACCGCCATATCTCGAATCTCCCCAAGTAATTATGGAGTTGTCTTGCCTATATGCGGCAAAAGCGTAATCGTTTGAGTAGATATACTCGATATCGTACAATCGATTCTTAACGCTTGCGCTATCTCCTCCCCACTCTTGCGAACCCCAAGTAACGACGCTACCGTCATACTTTAAAGCGGCAAAAGCGCTTGAAGTTGCAAATATCATCTTTACATTTTTCAATTCATCCTTAACGCTTACGCTATCTCCTCCTCTATCGCCTTTTCCCCAAGTAACGACGCTACCGTCATACTTTAAAGCAGCAAAAGCGCTTGAAGTTGCAAATATCATCTTTACATCTTTCAATTCATCCTTAACGCTTACGCTATCTCCTCCCCAATCAGAACCTCCCCAAGTAACGACACTACCGTCATACTTTAAAGCGGCAAAAGCGTTTCCGGTGGCAAAAATAGTTTTTACATTCGACAAATTTCCGTCCGCTTCGGAGCTATCTCCTCCGAAATCCGGATTTCCCCAAGTAATAACGCTACCATCATACTTTAAAGCGGCAAAAGCGCTTGAAGTTGCAAATATCATCTTTACATCTTTCAATTCATCCTTAACGCTTACGCTATCTCCTCCTCTATCGCCTTTTCCCCAAGTAACGACGCTACCGTCATACTTTAAAGCAGCAAAAGCTCCGAAAGTTGAAAAGATAGCCTTAACATTTTTTAAATCATCTTTAACACTCACACTATCTCCTCCCAAATCGGAGCTTCCCCAGGTAACGACACTACCGTCATACTTTAAAGCGGCAAAAGCCATAGCGGTTGAAGATATATTTTTAACATCTTTCAACTCTTCCTTCACATTCTTACTATCTCCACCACCATTTGAATAACCCCAAGTAATAACCGTGTCATCCTCTTTAAGAGCGGCAAATGCAGACTGCGTAGAAAAAATCTTCACAACATCGGTCAATTCATCCTTTATCGAAGAGCTATCTCCTCCAGAATTGGATTTTCCCCAGGTTACAACGCTACCGTCTCTTTTTAAGGCTGCGAACGCACTTGAATCACTATAAATAGTTTTGATACTTTTCAATTCACTCGCCACCGCGGAGCTATCTCCGCCATACCTTGAATCTCCCCACGAGAGAACGCTTCCGTCGCTTTTCAAAGCGGCAAAAGCATATTGATTATACCAATGCCCCATCGAGTGCCCCGGAAAGAGATGGTGCTCTATATTGCAAATTCGCAGCAAAACAGCCGATGCATAATTAAAAATACCGAATAACATAATAGTTGTAAAAACTTTAATAAAATTTTTCATTTCGACTCCTCGATAAAATTAAAATAAGAACGAAATTGTCATCAATCGGATAGAGGGGAAATCGTAGTGTATTATGTTTTTACTTTAAGGATAAAGCCCATAAAACATTTCGTACGAAATCCGACCTTAACCACTCTGTGAAAATTTCGCACCTTTTGCCTTTCCTTATATTAAAATTGTACAACTATTTTCTTAAATAAAATTAAAAATACACTATTCTTTAATATATAGTATCGGCTATCTTCTCAATAGTTGTCTCTTTTGAGACTTATTAAGAGACAATCTCTTCAAATTTGGTATATGCTCTATATATTGATGCAAAAATCCGGGAACTTTCCTGCCCTCAACTCTTATGATATCATTCATAATAGAATTTGCTATCTCTTTTTTATCGTATTTTTCTTCTTTCGTTAAATAATTAAAAAGTAATTCACTAAGCCTCATAAGTGATATTTG
>CAZKWE010000004.1:0-6292 GCA_964556545.1 uncultured Campylobacteraceae bacterium
ATCCTTAAAAGTGCTTTCAAAATCAAACTCATTTCAAGAGAAAAATCTCTTGAAATTTGGTTATTTTAAAAATTGTTTTAAAGAACTATTGCCTTTTTTTATTTTTTGCCTTTATTTAAGTTGTTTTTTATAAAAAGGCTATATATCCCCTTTTTCTTTAAGATCAATATCTTTTACTTATATTTAACCCAAATAATTCGTATCATATCTGTTTTCTATAAAATCAGAATTATTCATCATTTTGTAATGAAAAGGAATGATTGTTTTTATTCCTTCTATCTCAAACTCTTCAAGTGCTGTTTTCATTTTTGCAATTGCTCTGTTTCTATCTTCCGCCCAAACTATAAGTTTTCCTATCATTGAATCATAATGAGGAGAAACCGTATAGTTACAATAAGCATGAGAATCAATTCTGATATTTCTTCCTCCGGGAGCTATCCATCTGGTAATTTTACCCGGGCTTGGGATAAACTTCTCAGGATCTTCTGCGGTAATTCTACACTCTATGGAATGGCCATGCAAATTTACCTCATCTTGTGAAAAAAGTTTTTTACCTTCCGCAACTTTAATCATCCATTCAACAATATCTATACCGCTAACCATTTCACTTACGGTATGTTCCACCTGAAGTCTTGTATTCATCTCCATAAAATAAAAATTCAATTCATCATCAACCAAAAATTCAAATGTTCCGGCATTTTCATACCCTATAGCTTTAGTAGCTTTTACTGCTGTTTTCAAAAGATTTTCTCTTGTTTTATCATCAAGTATCACTGCAGGAGATTCCTCTATAAGCTTTTGGTGTCTTCTTTGCATAGAACAATCTCTTTCTCCCAAATGTACTGCATTGCCATAAGAATCCGCTAACACTTGGACTTCTATATGCCTTGGATTTCTTATAAATTTTTCCATATAAAGTGTTCCATCGCCAAAAGCATTTAAAGCTTCATTTCCCGCAGCCAATATCGCATTTTCCAAAGCTTCTTCGTTTTCTACTATCCTCATGCCTCTTCCGCCTCCGCCCGCACTGGCTTTGACTATAACCGGGTATCCTATATTTTTGGCAATTTTTTTGGCATGTTTGATATCTTTTATAGCTCCTTCACTTCCCGGAACCACGGGAACTCCGGCTTTTTTCATAACCTCTTTGGCTTTTGACTTATCACTCATTGTTGCCATAAGCTCAACAGAAGGTCCTATAAAAGTAATACCATGATATTTGCAAATTTCTACAAAATTTTGATTTTCACTTAAAAAACCATATCCCGGGAAAATAGCATCACAGGCACTTATATCCGCTGCAGCCATAACAGAAGGAATATTTAAATAACTCTCGGATGATTTAACTCCTCCTATGCAGATGGCAAGATCGGCAAATTTCAGATACTGGGCATCTTTATCGGCTGTAGAATAAACTGCAACAGCTTCTTTGCCCATCTCTTTGATAGTCCTAATAGCTCTAAGAGCAATTTCACCTCTGTTTGCCACAAGAATTCTTTTTATATCTTTCACTTCATTGACTCCAAAGGGTTATAGCTTTTCAACTCGGAAAAGTGGCTGATCAAACTCTACAGGCTCACCGTCACTGACCAAAATTTCTAATATTTTGCAATCAAATTCAGCCTCTATTTCATTCATAATTTTCATAGCTTCTATGATAGCTACCGTTGATCCTTTTTTTACCATATCTCCCTCTTTTACAAAAGCAGAGGCTCCGGGACTTGGAGCTTGATAAAATGTACCTACCATCGGAGATTTTATATAATCACCTTTTTGTTTTTCAATTTTATCGTCATGAGATGCTTGAACGATTGTCTCTTGCTGTTGGATTGGTGCAGACTGCATGGATGGTGCAGGTATAGAGTCGATAAATTGTTTTTGCGATCCGCCTTTTTGAAATATTATTTCAAATTCACCATCTTTTAATTTTAATTTGCTCAATCCGCTTTTATCAAAAGCTCTCATTAAATCTTTCAACTCTTTTTGATCCATTTTAAATCCTTACAATATATAATCAGTTGCATTTTGATATAATACCATATTTTATTTTGTATATTATTAAAAGGAATATTAAAAATGGGATTAAAATCTGACAATTGGATAAGAGAAAAATCACTCAAAGAAAAGATGATAGAACCGTTTTGCGAAGAGCAGGTAGGTAAAAATGTTGTAAGTTACGGCGTAAGCAGTTACGGATATGACATACGAGTAGGCAAAGAGTTTAAAATCTTTACAAATGTAAGTTCAACTGTTGTAGACCCTAAAAATTTTGATGATAAAAATGTGGTTGATTTTATCGGAGATGTCTGCATAGTGCCACCAAACTCTTTTGCATTGGCTAGAACTGTAGAATACTTTAGAATCCCGGACAATGTTCTTGCAATCTGTCTTGGAAAAAGTACATATGCAAGATGCGGCATCATAGTAAATGTCACTCCTTTTGAGCCGGCATTTGAAGGACATATCACTCTAGAAATAAGCAACACCACCCCTCTTCCTGCCAAAATATATGCCAATGAGGGAATTGCTCAGGTGCTTTTTCTTGAAGGAGATGAACCTTGCAAAACCACCTATAAAGACAAAAATGGAAAATATCAAAAACAAACAGGCATTACTCTGCCTCGAATATTGAAGTAAATTCTTTAATAAAATTTTTATCTTCGAGTATATTTGCATGAGTAGTATTGTCAAACTTTTTAACACTGATACTGCTTTTTATATTTTTCAATAAATTTTCAGTTCTTTTATTGGAAACAACATTATCATTTTTTACCATAAATACAATTATGTCAGCTTTAACATTTTTTATATATTTTAATGAGTTAAATTTGTATTTTATCAACCAGTGTATAGGAAAAAAAGGATATTTTTGCTTGGCAATATTTTCTATAGAATCATAAGGGGTTATAAGAAAAAGTTTTTTAACATTTTTTTTTGATGCAAGAAAAGTTGCAATTCCGCTGCCAAGACTTCTTCCTACTACAAAAACTTCTTTATTTTTTGCAAAAGTTTCATAAATCTTTAAAGCATCACTAAAGAGAGCTTCTTCACTTGGTTTGCCACTGCTTAAAGCATTTCCTCTGTAATTAAAAGCAACTATATCAATTTTTTTTAAATTTTTAAATATCGAAAGAAAATCAGTAGCATCATCAGCATTGCCTCCAAAATAAATAAGAAGTTTTGAAGAATTATTGTCCAGATAAATACCGTCCAATACTCCCCCGTCAACTTTCAGTTTTACCTCTTTGCATTTTTTACACTCTTTCAATACCTGAGGTTTTTTCTTTTCTACAATTGAAAAATTAAATATCTTTTCATCTTGTGTAACATACAAATATACAATAGCTGCAATATATAAAAATATCAGTACAAACAAAAATATCTTGATACTGTTCAAATCCTTATAACCTTTGCAATATCGCCTTTGTTTAAATCTCCCTCGTTTTCATCTATCCAAAGAAGTGCCGCATTGTCAAGCATATTTGTTAAAATTGCACTGGTACCGCTTTTTTTACCTCTTAAATTTATACGGTATCCGTCTTTATCATATTTTAAATTGACTGCTGTAAATTCGCTTTTTTTACTTTTTTTCCTGTAATCTTCATCCATTTTAGCATAAACTATATCATAGCTATCATCTCTGCTAGTCATTCTTTTTATAAGAGGGACAATATACAAATGTGTAGTAACAGCCGAACTATACGGAAAGCCCGGAAGTGCAAATATATATTTTTTACCAATTTTTACAACTCTTATATGCATACCCGGTTTTATCACGACTCCGCTTATAATAGTTTTTGCTTTTATCGAATCAATCGCATCTTTTACAAAATCATAATCACCCACGCTTACCCCGCCTGTGGTAACTACTATATCGCTAAACTCCAAAGCTTTAAGTATGGTTTTTTTGATATTTTCCAAATCATCTCCGACTACCCCCATATTGAAAGTTTCGGCTCCGGCTTTTTTAACTATAGCTTCAATAGTATAATGATTTGTACTTCTGATTTGAGAGATATTTTTCTGAGGCTCTCCGATTTCAAGAATCTCACTTCCTGTTGCCAAAACAGAAACAACAGGTTTTCTCATTACAGGAATTTTAACCATATTTAAACTTGCCATTACTCCTATTTGTGCATATTCTATAAGAGTTCCTTTTTTTATAAGAATTTCACCTTTTTTATAATTTTCCCCTATTTCTCTAATGCTAAAACCTTTTGGAACTTTTTCTTTTATAATGATACGATCACCTTCGGTTTCGACATTTTCTATCGGTATCAAAGTATCCGCGCCTTTGCTGATTAGCGAGCCTGTAAAAGTTTTTATACACTCACCGTTTCTTATCTCTGTTTTGTTTTCACTTCCGGCAGGCAAATCTCCAAGAATTTTGATAACACCGAGTTTTTGATCTTCATATTTGATAGCATATCCATCCATGCCGGATGTTTCATATTCGGGAGAGTTGTTTCCAGCTATAATATCTTCGCTCAAAACTCTGCCAAATGATTCACTCAAGAACACTTGTTCACTACCAACTTCTTCATTAAAAACATCTTTTATCGTTTTAATCGACTCATCAAAACTTATAAATCTTTTCACCATAACTCTCCAAAATCAATTTGCCAATATTCCAGCCCCCTTTATCGGGGTGCTTCTGTCTATTGCATATTTTCTTTTTCCATCTTTTATATCATATTTCCATATAGGTGCATTTGCTTTAAAGTCCTCTACAAACTCCTGTATAAGTTTTAAGGATACTTTTCTTTTGGGAGATAAAACTGCTGAAATATATGAAGTTTTATGATTTGGGACATCTCCTCTTGAATGAGCCATCAAAAGATAAGCATTTTTTTCATTTGCTTTTTTTTGCCAATTTTCAAACCAGTCATTTAAAATGGGTTCATATATATCAAAACTCAACCCTTCTATACCGTCTTCATCTCTTACAATTCCTACAAAATTGATAAAAGCTCCATAATTTTTATCTTTAAATTCATTATACCACCTTGAGAGTATCTCTTCTACATTTAACGGTCCGTCATATAGTTCAAGCATTTTCAACCTTTAGAAAAATATTGTAAAATTATATCAAATAGGATATTTAACCGCAAACGGATATATTTTATTATACTTTATCCTCCGCATACCGGTGGAAGCAATGAAACTTTATCATCTTTTTTCAAAGGAGTATCTTCTTCGCATATTATTTTATCATTTACAGATACGGCACAAATCTTTAGCCATGGTTTTAACTCTTCATCATCTTTAAAATACTCTTTTAACTCTTTTAAAGAATTCACTTCAACATCTATAGCAGGTCTTTTTATCGGACCTAAAAATTCTATTGTTGCCATTTTATTTTCCTTTAATATTTGACTTGTTTAAAAATATCTTAAGAGAAGCTTTTTCTTTACTTCCTATTTGATATGATATCTTTTTTAAATATAATTCTATCAACCCCAAAGGAAGATTAAGCTTAAGGGATTCTCTTTTTTTTATATAATACGGTACTTTTATCCTCTGTTTTAAAAATTGTTTAATTATTTTTTTATAATATTGCTCATTTGAATTTATACAAAATGTTGCAAATACAAATGGGAGTCCGGTTTTCTTTTTCCACTCTTTTGCCAAATCCTTACACTTGTATTTATCTTGATAATACATTTGCAATGCCTTGTTTCCAATGCTCACTCTTCCTTTAAGTTTGAGGATTTTTTTAAGCATATTTGAGCTTTTCGATTCATTATCATCTTCATTTTCTCCTTCGCATACAAAAACACTCATAACTTCACCATTTGCCACAATTCCGGCATTCAAGCATTTCTTGCCTTTGCTTTTTATGCTTGATATAAAAGCGGCATTTACTTTTTTATTTAAAAAAAGTTCTGTTATATCCGCAGGGTGTGATTTGGCAATAACTCTTTTTATATAGGTATATCTTGATCTTTTTATAAAAAAATCAAACGGTAAAAGATTTAGATAATCTATCTTCCCGAATTTTCCCTTCATCAAAGCACCTTTAATGCAAGTTGCGCCATAACTATAGCCAAAACAAGTGCAAGCGGATAGACAGTCGCATAAGATATGGACGGATAGTCGCTTTTCGTCAAATTATTTGCCATTGTCAAAGATGGTGTTGAAGTCATAGAACCGCTTAAAAGACCAAGTATCTTTAAAAAATTCATCTTTAAAATAAATCTGCAAATCATAGTCATTGTCAATAGCGACACTATAAGTCCGAAAAGCCCTATGTAAACAGGAACAAAGCCATTTGCTTTTATGGACTCCACCA
>CAZKWE010000005.1:0-35162 GCA_964556545.1 uncultured Campylobacteraceae bacterium
TCTAATGCCATTGACAATGAATTGTTAAAGAGCACAACATCCATCCAATATCGGCTCTAATACATGCCGATACCTTTGTAATGTTATAATAATGATGAAACACTATCTGTTTCATCTTCAAAACACTTCAAAATTGAAGTGTTTCAAAGATTAAACACACTACTCGTGTTTTTTCTCTATTTTTTAGTCGTTTAAGTTATTTCTTATAAAACGGCTTTAATTTTATAATATTTAATTCATACTTTTATCATACCATAATTATTTAAAAAGTTTATTGAATTTTTAGAAATATGGACTACAACGGTGAAGTTAAACTACAAGGCGATTTTTCACTTATGAATTTTAAGAAACTATCTTAAAAATAAATCATTAAGATAAAATCCTAAACTACCGCGACATAGGCTTGTTAGTTCCTATGATTTATTAATTAATCTTGGTATTAAAATAAAATTTATTGTATAAAATATGTATTAAAACAATTTCTCAAGGTCATAAGTTTTGTTATGATAATGATATATTTGAAGTATTGTTTTGTTAAAATGAGTGATATGTTTGTATGATAAGTATCTGACCAAAAAATATAAGATTTATGACTTCTGTATATTTTTAGATAGATTTGAAGAAATTTTTGGTACAATATTTATATAAAAGATTTTTTAAAGTAAAAAGTAGTTTGATCATCTAATTTTTAGGGTTAATCTATATAATTTTAACTGACCTTGTGCATAAGATCAGTTAAAAGTCTAAAAGGATTTACTTTGGTTTTTAAGTTTTTAAAAAATGCTAGTGATAATTTTTTTTGTAATATACTGGGGCTTAGTTTAGACACATGTAAAACAAAAAATTTTAAAAATTTTTATTGCTCAAAGATTTCTATATATCAAAATCAGATAGAGTACAATGCACTCTTTTTGCTCAAAAAAGATACGATAAATCTTATAGGCAAAAACTTGCTTTTTGAAGATAATTTGGACGAAAATGCTTTTGTTGATCTACTAAAAGAAACTGCAAATCTTATAGGAGGAACGGCAAAAACAATGATAGAAGAGTTTGATCCGGATTCTTTGTATGAACTATCAACCCCGGAATACATAGGATTTATAAAAGATTTGAAAGAAATTAATTTATCATACTACAATGCAAGCAAGATAAACAACAGATGTTTTGTGATAGGCATAGAAGAAATCTAATATGGATAATAATATTTTGCAAAAACTTGACAAATCACAGTATGAAAAACTTGATGATATAAGTGTTGTTTTTACTGCAGAGTTAGGATCTACCACATTACCTATAGATGAGATACTAAAACTCTCCAAAGGTTCTGTTATAGATCTTCAAAAACCGGCTGGAGAAAGTGTAGAACTTTTCATAAATGGAAAAATCATAGGCAAAGGTGAAGTTATGGTCTATGAAAAAAATCTGGCTGTAAGGATAAATGAAATTCTTGATTCTAAGTCAGTCATACAGTACTTTAGCAAGGAATTATCATGAGATATCCCAAAATACTAAGTTATTTTTTTATTACCGTATTGTTTCAGCTAAATATTTTTGCTACAACTTTGCTCACATACAACACATATGACAGAGATGACAGAGTTGATTTGATGCTCTCTTTTGATACTCCGTACAACGGGAAAGTATTTTTAAAAAAGAGTGAAAATAACTTTGTTATATCGCTTGATAATATTCATTTCAATAAAAAGATTACCAAAAATATAAATTCACCGATAATCTCCCAAATAGAGATAAATCCTCAAAAAAAAAGTATAAATATCGTATTTAAGACCAAAAAAAAGATCAATATAATTGCTTCCAAGACTACTGACGGATTTGGCCTGAGATTAAGAGCAACCCTGTCAAGCATTCAGACAAAAACAATCTCATCTCAAAAAAACAGTATCAAACAAAACAAATCACAATCCTTTGACTCACTGCCACTTGATAAAACAAGTTATACAGATAGCCGATACTATACGATTATACTTGTTTTGCTTATCATGTTATTGGCATTATGGATACTCAAGAAAAAAATATCAAAACCAGCCTCAGGAAGCAATTGGCTTTTTAAAAACAATATCAATGAAAATGAAGTTAAAATACTCTATAAAAAAGCTATAGATACCAAAAACAGTGTTTTGGTTTTATCATATATGAACAAAAGATATCTGGTACTCACAGGTTCATCAAATCAACTGTTGGATAAATTTTCAAGCAATGACGACATAGGTGATGATGATAAAGAGTTTGAAGAAATGTTTGCAAAAAACAGACAAAAACTGGATGAATTTTTAAAAGTAGGAAACGATAAGCTTTCAAGTTATGCAGACAAAGCAAGCCTTGACTTGACTACCGAAGAAAATATCAGATAATTATATAAAAAATTGATTTATATACTCTTTAACTATTTCCGGGTTGTCAATTCTGTTTATTTTATCTCTGAAAATTGTTGCATTTGGAAAATTTTTTGAGTATGAATGTATATGCTTTCTGAAAATCCCGACTGCTCTTTCTCCATAAAACTCTAACATATTTTCAAAATGTTCTAATACAATTTCTTTGATTTTCTCTTTTTGGATAATTTCTAAATTATTTTTTATTTGATAAAAAATCCATGGATTTCCTACTGCTCCACGCCCTATCATTACAGCATCTGCATGTGTTATACTTTTTACTTCTTTATATTTTTCAAGTGTGGTAATGTCTCCGTTAGCAACCAATGGTATATCGACAGCTTCTTTTGCTTTTGCAATGGATTCATAGTCAATTCTCTCTTTTTTATAGGCATCACTTCTTGTTCGGGCATGAAATGTTATAAAATCAGCCCCACTGTTTTCACAAATTTTTGCTATGATATCCGGTTTTTTATCACTAAAACCAAGTCTGCTTTTTACGGAAGTATATCGCTTGTTTGAATATTTTTTGATAGTTTCTATAATTTTTCCCATTTTAGGCAAATCTTTCAATAGTGCACTGCCACTTCCTTGCTTAACAACTTTCGGTACGGGACATCCGCAGTTTAAATCTATACCGTCAATACCATCTATATCATTTAGAATTTGTACGGCATGTTTTATGACATTTATATCACTTCCTGCGATTTGAACAATATATGGAGTTTCATTACTTGCTTTTTCAAGCATTTTATATGTTTTTTTAGAGTTGTAAACAAGTGCATTGGAGCTTATCATTTCACTTATGGTAACATCTGCACCAAATTTTTTGACTACCTTTCTAAAAGGCAAATCCGTAAAACCGGCAAGTGGTGCTAAAAAAAGAATATCTTTTTTAGAAAAATTTATCATAACACCCTTGCTCAAATAAGATTTATATATCGAAAAATATATCTACATCAAAATTTTTACCACAATCTTTCAAATCAAGTATATATCTGAATTTTTCACACTCTTTTTCAGAAAGACTTGAAAGCACTTCTCTTATTTTGTCTATCATTTGAAACTCAAACAAAAGATACAAATATGCTTGCAAAGCTTCTTCTTTTTCATTTGAAAGTGTTTCGAAAATAGATAAAATAGCTTCCGGATTTAGTAATTTTTTAAATTTTTTTGCATAGTGTAAAAAATCGATTTTATTTAAATTATATTTATTTAACTGTTCTTTGATATCCTGTGCATTTATTGCAAAATTATCTTTATTCTCTTCAAATCTTTTTATAAGTTTATCAAAAAGTTCTCTGCTTATATCAAAATCCTGTTTTTTTATATCATTAAAATTTGCGTATTGACAATACACTTCAAAAGCTTTTTTACATATTTCACTATCTTTATCTTCACAGTTTTTTAAAATATTTTCAGCTTCTTTCTCATCTTTTGCAAGCTTGTTCAGTATATTTTTCTTTACAAAATAGTTATCTGATGAAAGTTTAAATTTTTTTAGGCTGACAACTTCACCTGATTCTATTTTATTTAAAGTATCAATAATCTCTTTCAATTCTTCATTATCGATATCACCCGCATCTTTTGAGGCATCAAAGTTAAAATGTTTCAAAACTTTTGAAGGCAAATCATACCATTTGGTTACAAAGTTCATATTTATGTCATTTCCAAACATATGTTGTTTTACATATTGCAAATAACTCTTGTAATCTTTTTGCAAATTTCTTTGGATCAGATAATTTTTAAAACTGTAAAATAGCATATGAAACACTGAAGCAACCGCCAAAATCGCTGAAGGGAGTATAACCCATACTGCTATCTTCAAAGAAACAGGAACTCCGAAAAAAGTCAATGTATAAGTATCACCATTAAAACTGTATACATAAGCTCCAACTGCTACGATAAAAATTATCGCAAACAAAATATATTTTTTCAATCCCATACCAAATCCTTTTAATTTTGTTTTTCTACAATCTCCCTACATACTATACAATATTTTGCATGTGGTTTTACTTTAAGTCTTTGTACTGAAATTTTTTCTTCACACATTTCACATATCCCGTATCTGCCTTCTTTTATCTTGTTTTTTGCATATTCTATTTCTCTAAGCTCTTCAGCTTGTTGCTTGTTTATAGCATGTTTAGTCAGCCTATCAGAACTTATAGAAGCATGATCGGCTTCATCAGATACTTCTGTTTTTTGCAACTCTTGCATATCTTTTAATGTATGATTGATATTATTTTGGATTTGCTCCTTTCTTAAATCAAGCAAATTCTCAAAAAACCTTAAATCACTCTCTTTCACATACTCTCCTTAATATTTTTTCAGTAACTCTGTACAGCAGCATTATATGCTACTATAGAAAATTACTTATGATACGGATGCTTATTTACAATACTTAAAGCTCTGTATATTTGTTCGAGCAAAACTATTTTTGCAATTTTATGTGAAAAAGTCAATTTTGATAAAGATACAACTTCATTGCACTGTTTTAAAAAATTACCTTCAAACCCATAAGCTCCGCCTATAAAAAAATTTATCTCATTCTCTTTTTCAAAAATATTGCTAAATCCAATACTGTCATAAATTTTTCCGCTTTCATCTAAACATATGCTGTAATTTTTTATCTTATCGCGATATACTTCACTATAACTTTTTTTAGCAATAGCAATATCATTTTTCTGTGCTTGAACAATTTTTTTATTGAAGCATACAATATGTTCAAATTTTGCATATCTTGATATCATTTTTTCATAATTTTTAGATATTGTCTCAAATTCGTCTTTTATCTCCTTTTCTATGCTGAAAACTTTTATTTTATGCACTTTGTCTGTTTTCTTCCTCAAAAAATGTCAAAAAATCACTTATTGTTTTTTTCATTTCTCCTCTTTGGACTATCATATCTATAAGCCCATGCTCAAGTAAAAATTCAGATCTTTGAAAACCTTCAGGCAAATCGGCACCTATTGTTTGTTTGATAACCCTTTGACCTGCAAATCCTATCAATGCTTTTGGTTCAGCCATTATGATATCGCCCAGCCATGCAAAAGAGGCACTTACTCCACCCATGGTAGGATCGGTCAAAACCGAGATATAAGGTAGTTTTGCATCATCAAGTTTTGCCAGTGCCGCAGCAGTTTTTGACATTTGTAAAAGTGAAAAAGTACTTTCTTGCATTCTTGCACCCCCGCTTGCACTCACGATAACAACAGGTGTTCTTTTTTCAATGGCTCTATTGATTGCTCTAACTATTTTTTCTCCCTCAACCGAACCGAGACTGCCCCCCATAAATGCAAAATCAAATACTATCAATTGCACGGGTTTTTTGTCTATTTTGCACTCTCCGCTTATTGCTGAGGATTTTCTGCCGGTTTTTTCATATCCTTGTGTTATTCTTTTTTTATAGGATTTCTTATCTACAAAATGCAACGGATCATTTGGCTCCAAATCAGTATCAAACTCAGTAAATGTATCTTTATCTGCAAGCATATCTATACGCATTTTTGCGGATATCCTCATATGAAAATTGCATTTAGGACATACATTTAAAAGATTTTCAACCTCTTTATAATACATAAGAGAGTTACAAGACGGACATTTTACCCAATGACTTGGGGCCTCTTCCTTTGTTGGCTGCTGTCTTCTCATTCTGCTAAAGATATTGCCAAAATTCATTTTATACCTCACACTATAGTAATTAGTTTTTTAAATATATCTTTTTCTTTTGAAACAATCAATATGTCATCTTTTAAAAAAATATCCATATCGCTACACATATGCAAACCTGCTGCCACATCATACTCTCGTATATTGCCTTCAAAGATAACAAATGTAAAATTATGGGCATTTGCCAATGACAATGCTAATGCCCCGGGACTTCTATATTTAAATCCTTCTTCATTTATCTTATAGATAAATTTTGAAGAAGCATAAGCTCTTTCATAAATGCCGATTGTAGCATAATTATTCATTGTAATTTCTGAAAATTCGAGTCTATTTATATCCGCTCTTTTAAAATCATTATTTTGTTTGACAAATAAATCTCCTGTTGCAAAATTTACCACAACCGATTCAAAAACTTCTTTATCTCTTTTTCTTGCAACCGAACTTCCAAAATACGGCAAACCGGATATAAAATTTTCACTACCATCTATGGGATCTATAATAATCTTATCTTTTCCATTTCCTGTAATTCCCGATTCTTCTGATATAATTTGTCCAAATTTTTCAAGATAGTGTACAAATATTTTTTCAGCTTCTATATCGACAACTCTACTGATATCTCCTCCTGCACCGATATTTAATTGTTTCTTTAAGTCAGGATTGCCTTTTTTTATTAATTCCAATATTTTTTGATTGGCTTTTATGGCACTTTGTATAAAATTCATTCTATTTTAACTTTTTAACTATCCTGTGTGCCGCCTCTTTGCCATCATTTGCAGCCCTTACCACCAAGTCTGCTCCTCTAAAACAATCTCCTCCGGCATATATGCCTTTTTTACTTGTTTCATAGTCATCATTTATAACTATTCCACCCCATTTGTTAACTTCTATACCATTTTCTGCCAGAAAAGATGGAATTTCAGGAATAAAACCAAGTGAAAATATAACTGTATCCGCCTCAACTCTAAAATTACTTCCTTTGACTATTTCAACTTTTTGTCTGCCGGAACTATCTTTCTCTCCAAGCATAGTTTTTTGCATTTGTACTGCTATAACTTTCCCATCACTATTTACTATGATCTCTTTCGGACTGACATTAAAAACAAACTCCACTCCCTCGTCATAAGCATTTTTAATCTCTTTTTTACTTCCGGGCATATTCGCCCTATCGCGCCTGTAAAGACATTTGACACTTTTTGCACCTTCTCTGATAGAAGTTCTAACACAATCCATTGCAGTATCGCCACCGCCAATTACTACCACATTTTTATCTTTTACACTGTATTTGTTATCAATTTTTTCACCAAAAAGCTTTTTTTGTATATTTATCAAAAAGTCAAGTGCCTGCAGTGTGCCGTCTGCATTTTCATTTTTTATATTTGCAACTCTTGACTTTTGAGCACCTATCGCTATAAAAATACCATCACATTTTTGATAAATATCAGAAAAAGAGACATCTTTTCCTACTTCACAATTTAGATACAAATTCAAGCCGGCTTCTTTTAGCCACTCAAATCTCCTTGAAACTATCTTTTTATCAAGTTTGAAATTTGGTATACCATAAGTCAAAAGTCCGCCCGGACGGTCACTTTTTTCATACATATCAACTCCGATACCGGCTCTTAAAAGATAAGTTGCAACCGATATTCCAGCAGGTCCCGAACCGATTATGGCTATCCTTTTGTTACTGCTGACACCGGGAAAAGCAGGCTTCATCCCATGCTTAAATCCATTTTCAGATATAAAAGTCTCAATTGCACCTATGGTAATAGCACCAAATCCGTCTTGATTTAATGTACAATCACCCTCACACAATCTATCATGAGGACAAATTCTGCCTGTTATCTCCGGATACGGATTGGTTTCATTTGAGAGTTTAAAAGCCAACTCTTTATCAATATTGGCAGTAGCTTTCAGCCAAAAAGGTATATAATTGTGTAAAGGACACTTATTGTGACAATACGGATCACCACACTGTATACATCTTTCTGCCTGCGAACTTGCATCAGGTGTTTTAAAAACCTCATATATCTCTTTAAAATCTTTTATTCTTTCATTTGACCCTCTTCTTAACGGATCTATCCTTTCAATTTCAGTAAAATTTTGCATATTAGTCTCCCTCATCCGGATTTAATGGAGTTTTAGTTAAATCTTTTGGCCTTATCATCCAAAATTCTCTTACTTCATGTCTGTAGTTGTCTAAAATATACTTGGCTCTCTCACTTCCTGTTTGATTTATATAATCTCTAAGCAATTTTTTTAAAAAATGTTTCGCTTCATCAGTTTCATCACTATCAATTCTTCTCGCAACTACAAGTTCTTGATTTAACCTATCTATAAAACTCCTGTCTTTGTCATATACAAAAGCCACGCCTCCGGTCATTCCGGCTCCAAAATTTGCACCTGTTTGACCAAGTATGATGGCTACCCCTCCGGTCATATATTCACAGGCATGATCTCCGGTACCTTCGACTATAGCTATTGCTCCGCTGTTTCTGACACAAAATCTCTCCCCGACACTTCCAACAGCATAAAATTTACCTCCTGTCGCACCGTACAGACAGGTATTTCCTGCACTTGAAAAATTATCTCCTTGATATTTTGGCATAATTATGATCTTACCGCCATTCATCCCTTTTCCAACATAGTCATTTCCAAGTCCATCAAGTTTTAAGGTTATACCGTTTACCAAAAATGCTCCGAAACTTTGACCGGGTGTTCCTTTGAGTTTAAAAATCAAACTATCTTCAGGCAATCCCTTATTTCCATAATATTTGGCAATTTCTCCGCTTATCAAAACTCCAAAACTTCTATTGATATTTTTTATCTCTTTTTTTATAACCATTTTATTATCAGGATTTTGAATAACAGGATAAATTTCTTTTAATATCTCTTTTTCATAATTGTTTTTATCTATAGGTTCATTTCTTTGTTTTTGACAAGTATCAACTCCGTCAATTCTTTCCAATATCCTGCTAAAATCAAACTTCTTGGCAAAATCATCATTTGCAACTTTTAAAAGATCGCTTCTTCCTACTATCTCCTCTAAAGAGCGGTAACCCAAAGATGCCAATATCTCTCTGACATCTTCAGCCAAAAGAGTAAAGTAGTTTATAAGTTTATCGACAGTTCCTATAAAATGTTCCCTTAAAACTTTATTTTGTGTGGCAATTCCTGTGCTACACTTGTTTAAATGACAAATTCTAAGAACTTTACAACCCAAAATTGCCAAAGCTCCGGTTCCGAATGCATAACTTTCAGCACCAAGCATTGCAGCTTTTACGATATCCAAACCGGTTCTTAATCCACCATCTGTTTCAAGTCTGACCAATTCTCTTAAATGATTTGCTTTTAAGGTATTGTGTGTTTCACTAAGACCTATCTCCCATGGATCACCGGCAAATTTTATAGATGTAAGAGGTGCGGCTCCCGTTCCTCCATCAGCACCGGAAATAATAATCTTATCGGCATAACATTTAGCAACACCGGCTGCAATTGTTCCGACATGTGAAGAAGAGACAAGTTTTACCGATATCATAGCATCCGGATTTATCTGCTTAAGGTCAAATATAAGCTGAGCCAAATCCTCAATAGAATATATATCGTGATGAGGAGGAGGTGATATCAAAGTAACACCCGGCATAGTATATCTAAGGCTTGCTATCAATGGACTTACTTTGTGTCCCGGTAACTGACCGCCTTCTCCCGGTTTTGCACCCTGTGCCAGTTTTATCTGAATCTCTTCGGCACTTCTTAGATACTCCGGTGTTACACCGAATCTGCCGGAAGCCACCTGTTTGATTTTGGATCTTTGTGGGCTCTTTAATCTTTCCGGCTTTTCTCCGCCTTCACCTGAATTTGATTTTCCGCCTATTTTATTCATAGCTTCAGCCAATGCTTCATGTGCTTCAGGCGAAATCGAACCCAGACTCATTGCGGCAGTTGAAAATCTTTTAAAAATATTCTCTTTGGGTTCAACTTCATCAAGCCTAATGGATTCTTTGTCACTTTTTAATTCGAAAAAGTCTCTTATACGCTTAAATTTAGCTCCGTCAGAAAGTTTTTTTAAATTTTGAAAATCTTTTTTATCTCCTGTTTTGGCCGCCTGATGTATGGCAAAAATAACATCCGGGGAAAATCCGTGAAACTCTTCACCTTTGAGATATTTGTAAAATCCTCCTATTTTGATAGGAAATACTCTATTTTTTTCATTTTGTGCATAAACTTCACTGTAAACTCTGTTTAATTTCTCTTCTATATCTTCATAGGTCAAACCGGGAATTATACATGCCGAACCTCTAAAACAATCTTCAACAATTTCTTGAGATAATCCCAATACATCCATCAGTGCAGAGTTTCTGTAAGATGCTATAGTTGAGATTCCCATTTTTGATAAAATTTTAAGAAGCCCTAAATTCAAAGCATTTAAGACATTTTTAAATCTTATTTTTCTCTCATATGATGTAAGATTGTGTTTTTCACACTCTTGCAGTACTGTTGCATAAAGAAGATATGGATATACGGCACTTGCTCCATAAGTTATCAAAGTTGCAATAGAATGAGAATCATAAGGCTCTGCACTCTCAACCACGATAGATACCAAATGTCTTACTCCCTCTTCAAGAAGCACTTGATTGACTCTTCCAACCGCCATAGCCATTGGAATTGGTTTTTTATTTTTTCCTATGCATCTGTCACTGAGAAATACAATTCTTACTTTTTCCTGTTTTACTGCATCAACAACATCATATGCCAAATCATTTAAACTTCCTCTTAAATTTTCTTCAAAAAGAGTTGAAAATGTTTTGTTTTTATAATACTTATCATATCTTGGCTTACTCGGATCTCCAAACGAACGCAATACTTCTATTTTTTCCTGCATTAGTACAGGAGTTATAACTTTTAACCTTTTTGCATGATACACATCTTCGTCAAGAATATTTCTTACCTCTCCAAAGCCTGTATTCAGACTCATTACAATTCTTTCTCTGATAGGGTCTATAGGAGGATTGGTAACTTGAGCAAATTTTTGTTTAAAAAAATCCGTAAAGCATCTTTGCTTATTGCTAAATGCCGCCAATGGAGTATCATCACCCATAGAGCCCGTATTTTCTTTTCCTTCGTTCATCATCGGGATAATAACCATATCTTTGGCTTCATAGGTTATATTTGCTATTCTTTGTTTTTCTTCTATTTTATCCAATTGATAATCGCTCATATTGGAAAACGGCAAATCTATAAACTCTTGAAGATAAACCATATTTTTATTGAGCCATTTTCCATAAGGATTTAAATCTTTTAAATAATTATTTATATCACTATTTTTTAAAACTTTTCCATATTTGAGGTCAACTCCTATCATTTCGCCACTCTTTAGTTTTCCTCTTTCTATTACATTATTCTCTTCTATATCAAGTATGCCGTATTCACTTGAAATAACAATTCTTTTATCTTTGGTAATGATATATTTAGCAGGTCTTAAACCGTTTCTGTCTAAGATACATCCTATATGTCTTCCGTCAGTTAAGCTAACTGCGGCAGGACCGTCCCAAGCCTCAAAACAGGTACTCATATACTCATAAAAGGCTCTTATATCAGAATCCATATAAGGAGCATTTTGCCATGCGGCAGGTATTAAAACTCTTGCGGCTTTAAAAAAATCCATTCCGTTTTGAAGTAAAAATTCAAATATATTGTCCAAACTTGCACTGTCACTTATTTCGTCAGTTGTTATCGGTAAAAGTTTTTTTAACTCTTTATCGGTAAAAACGGAACTTTTCATATATTCGCTTTTTGCCAAAAGATTAAATCTATTGGCTGAAATAGAGTTAATCTCTCCATTGTGTGCTATGCTTCTAAAAGGCTGTGCAAGCTTCCATTGAGGAAGAGTATTGGTAGAAAATCTCTGATGAAAAAGTGCAAAAGATGTCTTAAAATCCTCATCACTCAAATCAGGATAAAATTCTCTGATATGAGTCGGCATAACCAAACCTTTGTATGATATGGTTTTGTCTGAAAATGAACATATATAAAATTCATCATAATTTTTTAATTTTTTTTCAATTTCTCTTCGTGCCAAGTATAAAGAAATACCGAATCTTTTAGTAGCGGAAAGTGAATTTGGAGCAACAAATATTTGAATAATCTGTGGCAAACTCTTAAGGGCAAATTCTCCAAGAGCATCTGTATCTATGGGTACTTTTCTGTAAAAAAGTACTTTTAGGTCATTTTTTTGCAAAATTTCCTCTATAATATCTTTTTGCTTGTCTTCTTGCATAAAAACCATAGCTACTGCAAATTGTTTTGGAAGATCCAATCCGTGCCGGTTAGCCACTTTTTTCATAAAGCTTTTCGGCATTCCAAAAAGAAGACCGCTTCCGTCACCACTCTTTCCGTCTGCTGCAACAGCACCTCTGTGCATCATTCTTTCCAATGCCATTACAGCATCTTTAACATTTTTGTGAGTAGCTTTATTGTCGATATTGGCTAACAATCCAAAGCCGCAATTATCTTTAAAATTTGTATATCCTGTCATAGGCAACCTTTCTCATCATAGCACTAAAATTTGCTGATTATATCCAAAGTATGGTAAAAATTTGATAAAACTGTCTTTTTTTGATATTATAACCATAAAGACTACAAGGCAAGTTATCGATTATGCAAGGATATATTATAAATATTTCAAAAGTAAAAGATGAAGATCTTTTAGTTACTGTTTTAAACCGAAAAAAAGTAAAAACTCTTTACAGGTTTTATGGCGCAAGACACTCTCATATACATTTGGGGTATAAAATAGACTATGAAGCACATCCTACAAAAAGAGAAAATCTTTTTCAACTTAGAAATGTATCATCTTTGCCTTATAAGTGGATGCTTGAGAGAGATAAATTTTATGTTTGGCAACAATTTTTGCAACTTTTACACAAACACTTAAAAGATATCAATGAGATTGATGATGATTATTTTAACCTTCTTGAAGAAATGTCCATACATCTTGAAAAAGAAAATCCATACAGAGTAGCCATAGAATCATATGCAAAATTATTGGATTTTGAGGGAAGAATTCATAAAGATTTTAATTGTTTTGTTTGCAATACTGCCATCAAAAGTCATCTTGTTTTGGTCAGGGGTTTTTTGCCGGCATGCAAAAAGTGCATACCCAAAAAAGGGATTGAAACTTCTAAAATATATCATTTGTTTACAGAAAAAAACTCCGTTTTGCTAAACAACAATGAAGTTTTAAATTTGTACAATACCATGCTTGAGGGATTTTAAACAAAATCATGTATTTATAAACAAGCCGACAAGAGACTATAGACTGTACAAGGTTATCTTACATTGGTTTTCATAAAACCTTTACCATCACTTGCCCAATTTCTGATAATGTCTATCTCTTTTTTTGTCAATTTGGCATTTTTATGTAACCATGTATATTGTGGTAACGGCATTGGACCGGCAACAGTTCTATAGATATCTGATTTTAATTTTTTTAATTTTTCCGGAGGATATTTTTTCCATATACTAAAATTTAAAGCTCTTCTTCCACCCTTCACATCATCACTAATACTCCACGAAGCAGGAGCAACATAACTCCACCATGGCCATTTTGTTTCATTTGAATGACAGTCATAACATGATTTTTTAAGTATATTTTTTACATTTTTGGGAACCGTTATCTCAAATGCTTTATCAGTTTTTGGATTTGTTTTATCTTTACCGTACGGAATAAATTGAAAAATAACAAAAACTAAAATTATAATACCGAACACTCTTGCAAAAACTCCCATCTCTATTCTCCAAGTTTAATTATTTTATCACTGCACCACTTCGCCAAATCAATATCATGAGTTATCAAAACTATACCTACATCATTTAAAAATTTTAAAAGAAGCTTCATCGTATCAAGTTGCACTATATTATCCAATGCCGAAGTAGGCTCATCTGCCAGAATTATATCACTTTTCATTAAAAGTACTCTTAAAATACTACATCTTTGTAACTGTCCTCCACTTAATTCGTGTGGTAATTTTTGTAATAAATCTTTTTTTAAATCAAGCTCCGCAATGTATTTATCCAACACGGATATATCAGCAACATCTTTTATTTGATTTATTATGGAGTATGACGGATGAAATGAAGAATATGGATCTTGAAATATCTGAGATACTTTTTTGGCTTTTATATAACCTTTTTGCGGTTTAACTTCACCGGTTATCAAAGAAAAAAGAGTAGTTTTTCCAACTCCGCTTTTGCCTACTACCGATACAATTTCGCCTTTTTTGAGAGTAAGATTAAAATCTTTAAAAAGAGGTTTTTTGGGAATATATCCAAAAGTAATCTCTCTCATCTCCAACAATAATTCATTATCGGCATTTTTCAACTTCTTATCTGTCCATTTCCATAAATTTTATATTTGTATGTAGTCAAGTCATTTATACCCATCGGTCCTCTTGCATGAAGCTTGCTTGTACTGATACCGACTTCAGCTCCGAAACCAAACTCTCCCCCATCTGTAAATCTCGTACTGGCATTTACATACACACAAGATGAATCTATCCTTTGCATAAACTCTTCTGCCGCACTATAATCTTCCGTAACAATAGACTCAGAATGAAAAGAACTGTGCTTTTGAATATGTTCAACTGCCTCATTTAGATCATTTACTATTTTGATGCTTAAAATATTGTCAAGATATTCGATATCCCAGTCTTCACTCGAAGCCTTTTCTACTTTTATAATTTTTTGTGTATTTTCACAACCTTTCAAAAGAGTGTTGTATTTATCAAATTCATCTTTTAAAAGAGGCAAGATTGTATCTGCTATCTCTTTGTCAACCAAAAGTGTTTCAAGTGCATTGCAAACTCCCGGTCTTTGAACTTTTGCATTAACTGAAATCTCTATGGCTTTTTTAACATCAGCTTTTGAGTGGATATATGTATGGCACAAACCTTTATCATGCTTTATAACAGGTACTGTTGAATTTTGAGAAATATATCTTATAAGTTTTTCTCCTCCTCTTGGAATGATAAGATCGACATATTTATCCATTTTTATCAATTTGCTTACTCCCTCTCTTGAATAATCAGGAAGCAGAGTAATAGCTTCTTTCGGAAGAGAATTATCTTCTAAAACCTGCGATAAAAGATTGGCTATGGATATATTGCTCTCTTTTGCCTCTTTGCCTCCTTTTAATATACATCCGTTTCCACTTTTAAAGCAAAGTGCCGCAGTATCACTTGTAACATTCGGGCGACTCTCATAAATAATACCTATAACTCCTATAGGAACACTTACTTTTTCTATGCGAAGATTGTCTTTGTTTATCCATCCGTCAAGTATTCTTCCTACCGGCTCTTTGAGTGAAGCAATCTCTCTTAGACTTTTTGCCATGGAAAAAACTCTCTCTTTGTCTAAAAACAATCTATCCAGCAATGCAGAAGAAAGTTCAAGTCTTCTTCCGATAATAATATCTTTTTTATTGGCCGAAAGAATATCATCACAATGCTTTTGTAATTTATCTGCCATTTGATGCAGGATATCATTTTTTTTCTTTGGTGAAAGAGTAGCTATAACCCTGCTTGCTTCTTTTGTTTTATGTAAAAATTTTTCCATTTATATTTCCTTTGGCAACTCTTCGATATTACCATATAACTCTTTTTTATGGTACAAAGAAGATTCATCATTTATTATCTCTTTATAATTTGGATCAAACAGTATCAAACCACCTTGAAAACCCTTTTCTATAACTGTTTTTTTATCTTGATAAAGTAATTTTGCAGGATTGAAAAAGAGCAATTTAGTCAACTCTTCAAAAGATATTATCCCTTTTTGCACAAGATATGTATAACCGAGTTTTAATGTCAAAGATAAAGCATCTACTCCATCTTTTGCATCTTCAAAGGCAACATCTTTATATATATATGACTTTGGAGAATGATTTGAACTTATTATGTCTATAACTCCTTCTTGCAAAAATGTTATCAGTTTTTTTCTTTCACTCTCTTCTTGCAAAGCAGAGATAAGCTTCGCTCTTGTATTAAATCCGTCACACTCTTTATCACTCAATATAAGATTATGAATAGGAACTTCCGTATATACTTTTTTATTGGTTTTTTTAACAGCTTTTAAAATTTGCAAAGATTTAGTTGTAAATAATCCTTGAAAAAGTATTTTTACATCAAAAAATGTAGCAAACTCTACTATTTTTGAAACTTCGCTTATCTGTGTAATTTTTGAAATGCCGGGAAGTCCAAGCTCAAATGAAACTTCTCCCTCATTCATTACACCGCAGTTTTTTATATCTTTATCTTCCGCAAAACAAAAAACAGGTACATTTTTCATATTGGCATACTGCATAACTCTAACAAGAGTATTGCCGTTTATATCAGACCTTGTATATATAACTTTTGCCCCATTTTTTAAAAATGTAGCTATATTGTTAAGTTTGGCATCCGCATTTTGTGAATTTACACTTAAAATGATATCTATATCTTTATTTGTAGAAACTTTAGTGTTTAAAAGTTCTAAATGAGTGGCATTTTCTATCTTTGGAGAAAAATCATCAATCAAAACAAAACTGCCAACTCCACCTTTTTTTGCTTTTTGATACAAAGTATCTAAATTTTTTTTGCTAAGCTTATCGTCCAAAAGTCTGACATTTGTATCTATGAGTTTCGGAAGAAGATATTTACCCTTTGCATCAATGATTTTTTCATCTTTTTTAGATTTCAGTGTTGATGATATATCTTTTACGATACCGTCGCAAATCCTGATATCACCTTGAAACAAACCATCACTTTTTACTATAATTACATTTTTTACAAGCATAAAAAATCCCTGCTAAATTTTATATCATTATATCCAAACTATTGCAAAATTTTATTTAAATGCTTACTAAAATTATCAGGATTTATGTAGCCGACAATCTTTTTATCATTCAAAATATTATGATTTTTGTCAAAAAATATTATTACCGGCGGTCCAAAGACTTTATATTTTTTCATCATTGCTTTTTCTTCATCGGAATTTTCAGTAACATCTGCTCTAACAAGAGTAAAATTGGCAAGCAATGCCGTCACCTTTGGTTCTTTAAAAGTTTTTTCATCCAACTCTTTACAACTTGCACACCACTTTGCAGAAAAATCAACCATAATAGGCTTGGCAGAACTGTTTATGATGCTATCCAACTCTTTTTGATTTTTAACAATTTTAAAGTTATTTTTAAAAGATACTGTTTTATTGTTTTGGAGAGTATTTGATAAAAAAACAGATTTTTTAATATTTTCCAATGGATTTAAAGGATTTGTATTGCCCATAAATGCTCCGACAAAGAGCATAATGCCATATATCAAAAATACAATACCCACTACTTTTGACATTTTAAGTATACCGCTTGCACTTTCTTTAAAAGGCTCCAATGCACCAAGATACACAGCTGAGCCTATCAGTAAAATTGCCCATAAAATCATAGTATACATATCAGGAATAATTCTTGATATCAGATATATGGCAACTCCAAGCATAACAACACCGAATATTTTGGATACATTTTGCATCCAACCACCGGGTTTAGGCATAAATTTACCCGCACCTATACCAACAAGCAGTAATGGCACCCCCATACCTATGCTCATTATAAAAAGAGCTGCCCCTCCCAAAAAAGCATCTCCTGTCTGTCCGATATATATCAATGCTCCGGCAAGTGGTGCGGCCACACACGGCCCTACAATCAATGCAGATAAAAATCCCATTATTGCCACACTGACAAATCCTTTTCCCCGGGCTTTATCACTCGTTGCATTTATCTTGCTCTGCAATGATGCAGGCAATTGCAATTCATAATATCCAAACATTGAAAATGCAAGTGCAACGAATATTGCCGAAAAAGCAACTATTACCCAAGGGTTTTGAAACATTGCTTGTATATTTGCTCCGAAGAGTCCGGCAAGCACCCCGGCTATCGTATATGCCACAGACATAGAAAATACATAAACCAAAGACAGTATAAAACCTTTTTTTGCATTCATATTTTCTTTAGACTGCGAAACTATGATAGAAGACAGTATGGGTATCATAGGAAAAATACAAGGTGTTAGAGATAACAATAGCCCAAATCCGAAAAATGTCAGCAAAACTGCTAAAAAACTACTGTTTGCCAATGTATCGGCAATAGAGCTTTCTTCAGATAAATCGGCTTTGGTTTTTGGTATATTTTTAGAAATGGTTTTTGCAGAATTTGAAGCAATATTCCACTTTGATATTTTATCGGTAGTATCAAGAGTATTGTTTGGTGTTGAAGAAGAGATAGATTTTTTTATATTTTTTAAATCAAATACAAAATCCTTTTTCATAGGAGAGTAGCAAAGACCCAATTTTGAGCATCCTTGAAAATTTACTCTTAAAGTTATCTTCTGTGTTTTTTTTCCAAGTTTTTTTTCTATCAATGACAATGGAATACTTTGTTTGATTTCATTAAAATAAACTATAAATTCATGATATTTTACCGCTTTTGGAAATTTTAAATCTTTATCAAGAGATATATTTTTTGGAGAAACTATACTAAAATGAAGCTTGTTTTTATAAGCATATATCTTATCCGCAAGTTTTATATCAATATTTATTTTACCATCTTTCAAAACAGCATTCGGCTTAAAAGCCTGATTAGGCATTAAAACTTCATCTTCAAGCCCGATACCAAACAGCGATGCAAATGTTAAAGCGGAAAATAAAATCATAAATAGAAATTTTTTCACAATTATAGCCTTTTTTAATTATTCTGACATATTTTGACTATATTTTGGTTAAAATGATAATTTTAAATTTATATTTGCGGAAATTTTTAAAAATCCGGATAGTGTCAATCCGAAAAAGTTTCGGATTGACACATATTTGTTTAATCTTTTTTGTTTTATTCTACCTCAGCATCTATAACATCATCATCGGCCGGCTTATTGCCTCCTGCTTGTCCGCCTGCACTCTGAGATGAAGCATTTGCTCCTGCGGCATCATCTTTTTTGTACATAGCTTCTGCAAGTTTGTGGCTGACTTCGGTTAAAGCTTTTACTTTTTCATCTATCTGCTCTTTTGTAACATTTTCATTTTTCAATGTCTCTTTTAAAGCATCAAGAGCAGCTTGAACTTTATCTTTTTCAGCCTGATCAATTTTATCGCCTGCTTCACTTAGAGTTTTTTCTGTTTGATGAGCCAAAGCATCTGCTTGATTTTTGGCATCAATTAACTCTTTTCTTTTTTTATCTTCTTCTTTATGAAGTTCGGCATCTTTTACCATTTTTTCTATCTCACTCTCGTCAAGCCCGCTTGAACCTGTTATCTTAATCTCCTGGGCTTTTCCTGTTGCTTTATCTTTGGCACTGACAGTAAGTATTCCGTTTGCATCTATATCAAAAGTAACCTCTATTTGAGGTACACCTCGAGGAGCAGGCGGAATTCCCTCAAGATTAAATTGTCCGAGAGATTTATTGTCTTTGGCAAATTCTCTCTCTCCTTGTAAAACATGTATGGTAACTGCACTTTGATTATCTTCGGCAGTTGAGAAAATTTGAGACTTTTTAACAGGTATTGTAGTACCCTTTTCAATAATTTTTGTTGTAACTCCTCCAAGAGTTTCTATACCAAGGCTCAAAGGTGTTATATCAAGCAACAATACATCTTTGACATCACCTTTTATAACAGCACCCTGGATTGCGGCACCAATGGCAACAACCTCATCCGGGTTCATTGATTTGTTAAGTTCTTTGCCAAAGTATGCTTTAACTTTTTCTTGAACAAGCGGAATTCTCGTACTTCCGCCAACCATTACAATTTCTTTTATCTCATCTTTGTTTAAATCGGACTCTTTTACAACTTGATCAATTTTTTTAATAGTTTCATCTACCAAATCATCTATCAAACTTTCAAATTTAGCTCTTGTTATTTTCTTTACAAAGTGTTTCGGTCCGGTGGCATCAGCGGTAATAAACGGTAAATTTATCTCTGTTTCAGTTGCGGCCGATAACTCTTTTTTTGCATTTTCTGCCGCTTCTTTCAATCTTTGAAGAGCCATAACATCCTGCTTTAGGTCAATTCCGCTCTCACTTTTAAACTCTTCACAAGCCCAGTCAATAATTCTGTTATCAAAATCATCACCGCCCAAAAATGCATTACCGCCTGTTGCAAGAACTTCTACAACATTATCTCCTGTCTCAAGAACAGTAACATCAAATGTACCACCACCAAGATCATAAACAACAATCTTTTCGGCATTTTTTTTGTCAAGTCCGTAAGCAAGAGCTGCTGCGGTAGGCTCATTAATAATTCTAAGCACATTCAATCCCGCAATCGTTCCGGCTTCTTTGGTAGCTTTTCTTTGAGAATCATTAAAATATGCAGGCACGGTTATAACTGCATCGGTCACTTTCTCGCCCAAGAAAGATTCGGCATCCTCTTTTAATTTCATAAGTATTTTCGCACTTATTTCCTGAGGAGTATATACTTTCCCATCCACATCTATAGCGCAGGCACCGTTTCTATCTATAACTTCATACGGAAGTCTTTTTTTAGCCTCTTTTGCTTTGTCCTCGTTACACATCAAACCCATTATTCTTTTTATTGAATATATGGTTTTTTTAGGATTTGTAACAGCTTGTCTTTTAGCAGGATCTCCTACTAAAATTTCACCTTTATCGGTAAAAGCCACAACTGAAGGAGTTGTATTTTTACCCTCTTTATTTGCTATAACCTTACTCTCGCCTCTTTCATAAACAGAAATACAAGAGTTTGTTGTTCCAAGATCTATTCCAATTACTTTACTCATTTTTCATCCTTTATATTTATTTTTATTTATTTTGCTACGGAAACCATAGCGGGTCTTAAAACCCTGTCTTTTATTTTGTAACCTTTTTGCAAAAGTTGAACTATCTCTCCTTCTTTATGCTCCTCACTTTCAACTTGCATAACTGCATCGTGAAAATGGGGGTTAAAGCCGCTATCTGTCTCGATAAGCTCAATTCCATGCTTTTGCATAACTTTTTTAAACTGTTCAATCGTAAGTGCAATCCCCTCCTCTATTTTCTTTACATATTCATTGTCATTTTCTTCAATTTTATCGGCTGACTCAGCCGCAAAATCCATCGAATCAATTACAGGCAATAAATCCCTTGCAAACTCTTCGTTAGCATAGCTTACCGCTTGCATCTTTTCTCTCTCCAGCCTTTTTTTGATATTCTCAAAATCAGCTACTGCTCTTAGATACTTTTCTTCAAGTTCTTTATTTTTTTCTTCAAGCTCTTCAATCCTCTCTTCCAGAGATTCCTGATTTTCTTCCTCTTTTGTTTCTAACTCTTCATTTTCATTCTCTTTTTTTTCTTTTTTCCTACTCATATAAACCTCCTTAAGATATAGCCCTGATAAACTCTTTATAATCTTTATTTGCTCTGCCCAAGCAAAAAAGATTTGCCTCTTTTTTGTTAATTTGCGTATTATACTTGATAGCCATATATCCTTGTGGAACAAGCTCCTCAAAGTACACACCGTTTCCCAATCTGTCAAATAAAGAAGAGTTCATAAAGCTTTTTACATTTTTATAATATCCGGAACTCTTTGCCATATCATACAAAACTTCTTCTTTTTCTTTTAAAATTATATTATCCGCCAGTAATTGCTCAATCTTTTTTTTAAGTTCATACAAACCTACATTTAAAGAAATTTCCTTTATCTTGCTTATGTCATATCCTATCAGGCCGTTTAAAAATTTTTCAACTTTCTCATTATATTGCAAAACTACACTTTTTTCTTCAAATACTATAAGCAAAAATCTCTCTTCAATATTGATAATTTCACTAAGTTTTGCATCATCTTCTAATTGCAACATACAATATATATCAAATTCTCTTACCCAGTTTTTTAATTCTTCGACACTGCTTATCTTTATCTTGTCAATTTCCTCAAAATGTTCTTTCCAATAATTTTTAAGAGCAATCCAAGTAGGCACTCTTCCGCCACTTGTATGAAGTTGCATCAATATACCCTCATATGAGAGTTTTTTAAAATAAACTCTGATAGTGGACGGTGAAATGTCCAATTCAAGTCTGTCTTTTAATTGAGATGAGCCTATAGGAGCATTGCATTTAAGATACTCCTCAATCACACTGTTTAAGATGATATCTTTTTTACTCATCCTCATCTCTCCTTTGGCACTCGCAACTTTAAATTGCTGATGAAATTATACAACATTGAGTGTATGTTTGTCAAGTATTTTATATAAAAAATTAAAATAAATTTTCTTTAGTCTATAAGGCTCAATGTTTTAAGGCTATAAAGATTAAGCTTTTTTTGGCTATAATTCGCACTCTTTTTAAAGGATAAATGTGGATAAAAATAAGAGTTTAATTGATAAAACTTCAAATCATATAAAAAATGTTTGTCATGGATTTTTTTTGGGAATTGGAACAGCTATTGCCGAACCATCAACCATATTGCCTCTTATCATACATCATTTTAGTTCAAGTTCGGTACTTGTAGGAGTATTTGTTTCTCTTTTAAGAGGAGGTGCGATACTTGTACAATTGTTTGCGGCATTTTATGCACAAAGTTTCTCATATGTGCTTCCTTTTTTAAAAAGAGTTTTTCTTGTGAGGTTTATTGCATGGTTTAGTATCGGTTTTGCTATTATAGCCATAGGAGATGCTCATAAAAATCTTACACTTTTTTTTATAGGACTCGGGCTTTTCTTTTTCAGTTTTTCTGCAGGCTTTGGAGCAATATATTTTAGAGAACTTCTTGGAAAAATGTTTTCTCATAAATATCGCGGTTTTTCCATGGCTTACAGACAGTTTTTTACCGGGCTTGGCTCTATATTGAGCGGGGCTGCTACAGGATGGGTATTAAATCACTTTGAAGCTCCCAAGAGTTACGGTTATCTTTTTATTATAAGTGCGGCATTTATGGGTATCGGATTTTTTATCTTCAGTAAAATTGAAGAGCCGAAAAAAGAAAAAACTTCAAAAAAAGAGTCAAGTTTCAAAGAGTTTTTAAAAAATTCTACCAAAATCCTCAAGAGTAATCAGCATTTGCAAATCCAAATCAAGTCATATCTTTTTTCTTATTCTTATATGCTTGCACTTCCGTTTATAATTCTTCAGGCAAAAAAATATATTTCGCTAAACGGTACCGATATAGGAGTTTTTATATCTATTCAAATGATCGGGGCAATGTTGAGTAATTTTATTTGGGGCAAACTCTCTTCTATCGGAAAAAATAGAATTATAGTAAATATTTCCGCAATTTTACTTATATTTATCATAATTTTGGCAGCATTTAGCACAAAAAACATATATGCATACTATGTAATATTTTTCTTTTTCGGGGTTGCGACAGACGGTTTAAGACTGGCATTTGGAAATCTCATACTTATACTTGCACCTGAAGACAAAAGACCCGTATATGTAGCTATCCAAACCAACATAGTATCTTTTGGACTCTTTTTTTCAATACCGGGAGGATTTATAGTAGAGTATCTAAATTACAATTGGCTTTATGCAATTACACTTATATTTCTATCTTACTCATTTTTATTGTCGTTTAAATTAAAAGATATAGAATAAAAGAACTTACAAATATAAACGGACAATCTTTTAAAATAGCGGATAATTTTATAAAAAAAGTTCTTTTTCTCTCCTATGGAGATAAAGACATCATTTAAAGCCTGTTTTTCCTGTTCACTCAAAGTTACCGCCATAAAATTATCCTATCTCTTTTTTTACTCTTTTTACAACTCTTAATACTTCATCATCATCAAGCTCGCTAAGCAACTTAAAAACTGCCATTACGGCCTGGGGTTTTGAATTGCCAAGTCTCCAGTCTTGATATGTTCTCATAGATACTCCAAGCTTTTTTGCCATCTCTTTTTGAGATATTTTTTTGCCAAAATTCTGAGCTTCTATGGCATTGTGTAAAAGATTGAATATGTCATTTATTTCCATTAAACACCATAATTTATAAAATAAAAAGTATATAACAACACACATTCTTCTACTGATATCTAAAATACAAGAAAAATTATATCTTTTTTATGTAGTTATATACGATATAGCGTATATTATAGAAAAAATAATATATATTTAAACTTAAATATTAGACTTTTCAATTAATTTTTTGTAGTTTTGTGTAAAATTAGAGGTTTTTTATACGAAGATATGTATATTGTGTGAATTATCGGGAGAGATTGACTCTCCCTTGAGTTATTTGTCTCTGATAGAAAGAGTAGTGATAACTTTTGTATATGTATCAAAATCTTTTTTCTTAAGATATCTTAAGAGCCTTTTTCTTTGTCCGACAAGCTTTAAAAGACCCAATCTTGAACTGTGATCTTTTTTGTTAATTTTTAAATGCTCTGTTAAATACTTAATTCTTTCGCTTAAAAGTGCGATTTGAACTTCAGTAGAACCTGTATCTCCGTCTTTTCTGGCAAACTCTTTGATGATTTCCATCTTTTTCGCCGAATCTAAAGCCATGATGACCTCCTGATTGGTATATTTTAAACTTAAAACATTTAGTGTAGTTTCAAATTTAATTGGAATGGAATTATACAAAAAAAAACATAAATTAATATAAAGATTAGATAATATTTAGTACAATATTTGTCTTAATTGGTCTTATTTATATCAAAGGAGCATAATGCTACTCACTAAAGCAAGCGAATACGCCTTACTTTCACTTATCGTTATATCCAAGGAAGATGATGCTGTTGATGTCGAAACCCTATCAAAAAAGCTAAATATCTCAAAAAGCTTTTTGGCAAAAATTCTACAAAGCCTGGCAAGAAACAATATACTCATCTCATACAAAGGTGCTAAAGGCGGATTTAAACTTTCAAAAAAACCCGAAGATATATCGGTTTTGGAAGTAATAGAGTTTGCAGAAAAAAAATCTCCAATTGTTTTTGAATGTTCTTCATCTCAAAGCAACTGCAAAAGCAATCGGGCCGATATTTGTCTGATATGGCCGTTTTTAAACCGGCTTCAGATGAAGATAGATCTTTTTCTATCGGAAATTTCACTTAAAGATATAATGTAAATGTCTTCAAAAAAGAAAAAATTTTTAGGATTTTTATCACCGTATATCGATTTTATAATCAAATCGAAAGACTTAACCATAGTTGCTCTTATCATAGCTATACTTGCGATTATCATAGTACCTCTTCCAAGTTATATACTTGATTTTTTCCTGACTGTATCCATTTCAATATCAGTTTTGATTCTTCTGATATCATTATATGTTCCAAAGCCTACGGATCTTACGACTTTTCCTACATTGATACTCATAATAACCCTTTACAGACTTTCGCTTAATATTGCTACTACAAGAATGATCTTAAGCAAAGGATACGAAGGACCTTCGGCAGTCAGTAGTATTATTGACAGTTTCGGTCAGTTTGTTGTAGGAGGAAATTATGTTATTGGCATTATCGTTTTTACCATACTTGTACTCATAAACTTTATAGTTATAACCAAAGGTTCTACCAGAGTTGCTGAAGTTGCCGCAAGATTTACTCTTGATGCAATGCCGGGAAAACAGATGGCAATCGATGCGGATTTGAATTCCGGACTTATAGATGAACCGACTGCAAGAAAAAGAAGAGAAGCCATTATAAATGAGGCAAATTTTTATGGAGCAATGGATGGTTCCAGCAAATTTGTAAAAGGTGATGCCATTGCCGGTATCATTATTACTATCATCAACATTATAGGCGGTTTTTTAATAGGTATGTTCCAATATGATATGGACTTGGCAAACAGTGCTAAAACATTTACTATTTTAACCATTGGAGACGGCTTGGTATCGCAAATACCGGCACTTATAGTTTCAACAGCGACAGGTATTATTATCACTCGTTCAAGCGGTTCAACCGAAAATTTTGCAGAAGGTATTATAAATCAACTTGTAAATGAGCAAAAAACACTTTTTATTGTTGGATTTATACTTGTTATGTTTGCAATGGTTCCCGGTCTGCCTACTATATCTTTACTTTTTGTAGGAATGCTGTTTTTGGCACTTGGATATCTTATAAAAATGAGCAAAGACGGACATTTGGGCAAAGAGCTTATCTCAAAAGAGGGTAAAGAAGAAGATATATCAAGTGAACCTGTTTTGACAGTCGAAGAAGAAAGAAAGATAGAGGAACAAAACCTCGAAGATATACTAAAACAAGAAATTTTAGAGTTGGATTTGGGCTATCAGTTGGTTAAGCTTGCTGATCCTGCACAAGGCGGAGACATACTAAGCAGGATAAAAAGTATGAGAAAAAAGATAGCTACCGATTATGGTTTTTTAATACCTCAAGTTAGAATCAGAGACAACCTGCACTTACAACCCAATGAATACGAAATACTTCTTAAAGGTGTATCTATAGGAAGAGGTGAGATTTATGCGGATAAATTTTTAGCTATGGATAGCGGACTTGCAACTGATGATATTCAGGGAATTGCTACTAAAGAACCTGCTTTCGGACTTGAAGCAATATGGATTGATACCGATATAAAAGATGAAGCTATTATGAAAGGCTATACAGTTATAGATCCGGCAACTGTAATTTCAACACACATGAGTGAACTTATCAAAAAATATGCTGAAGATTTGCTCTCAAGACAAGAAGTAAGCAAACTGATAGAAAATGTTAAAAAAGATTATCCTATAGTTGTAGAAGATTGTTTAAAGGTTGCCAATGTGGGACTTGTGCAAAAAGTTCTAAAAGCCCTTCTGCATGAAAAAATACCTATCAAAGATATGATTACCATACTTGAAACCATAAGTGATGTTGCCGAAATAACAAAAAATGTTGACATTATAGTGGAGCAAGTAAGAGCAAAACTATCCAGAGTCATCACAAATCTCTATAAAGATGATAAAGGTGTTCTTAAGCTTCTTACATTAAATACCGAAACAGAACAAAAGCTTTTAGACAGACTTAATGAAAAAAACGGTGTTAGAGATTTGCTTCTAAACATAGGTCAAATAAATGCCTTAGTTGACACCATGAGCAATGAAGCTGCACAGGTTTTGCAAAAAGGAGTGGCTCCTGTCATACTTATAGTTGACCCGCTTCTAAGAAAATCGATAAAAGATATATTTGAAAAATTCGGACTTGATATAGTGGTATTAAGTCATGCCGAAATAGATCCGAATGTAACTTTTGAAGTATTAAAAAGTATAGATATACCAAATTTATAAGGAATTAAATGAAACTTTACCATCTCTCACATATAGATTTAGACGGATATGGCTGTCAGCTTATAACCAAAGAGTATTTTAAAGATATAAATTTTTACAATTCAAACTACGGTAATGAAATAAGCCAAAAAATTGAGCAAATAATTTTAGATATAGAAAAAGACGACAAAGATACGGCACTTGTACTCATAACTGATCTAAACCTAACTTTGCAACAAGCTTCCTATCTTGATAAAAAGTTAAAAGAAAGCGAAAAAGATATAGAACTTTTACTCTTAGATCATCATAAAACAGGTCTTGAATGTTCGCAAAAATTTCAATGGTATAAATTGGATGAAAAAAGGTGTGCTACAAAAATAACTTATGACTATTTTTCAAAAAAATTTTATCCGAATGATAAACTTAAAAAATTTAGCGATGTAACAAATGCCATTGATATTTGGCTCTCGAATGACAAATATTTTGAACTTGGAAAAGTCTGTTTAAAGCTTGTCAGCGATGCAAAAGAAGTAAACAGGGTAATGTTTCCAAAAGAGAACAATGAGTATATTTTCAGTATGCTTGAAAACTCTTATGAATATTATGACAAATCAGGTGCGAACATAGCACTTGACAATGCTCTGCATAAAATAAAAAAGAAATTTTTCAAAGGCTTCAACAAAGATGATACACTTGACAATCTTGTATCAAAATATGTTGTTGAACTATTGGCAAACAAAAAAGATGAAATGAGTATAAACTATAAGGGAGCAAAAGGTATACTTACATATTCTATTGCAAATGTTTCGGTAATCGGAAATGACTTTTTACTCAACAACCCTGATTTTGACTTTTTCTTGAATATAAATGCTAGAAGAAATGTTTCTTTAAGAGGAAATGGTAAAGTAGATGTCAGTATCATGGCAAAAGAGTTGTTTGAAGGAGGAGGACATGCAAATGCAAGCGGAGGTATCCTTAAAAGTTTTAAGGACAGTTTTTTGTATGAAAATATAAAAAAACAGGTAGAAGATGCGATATACAAAATAGAAAACATATAAAGGAAAGAGATGCAAGACAAGCTAAATGAAGCAGAAAAAGAGATAGAGGAACTTTCAACACAACTTGTTGATATGTTAGAAGTTGCATTTTATTTTGCAGGACTCAAAAAAGAGTATTTTAAAAATGCGATTGAGATATACTTAAATGGCATAGATGATTATTATGCAAATAATGAAGACGGAGAAATGGGGGTAGAAGAAATTATAGAAGTTATCAAACACATAAAAAAAACAAAACCGCAATTATTTGACTCGTAAATAATTGACCATAAATTTGTATCAAAGGCAGTGTCGAAGGCAATGTTAAATTAAGTTAACTTATAATTTTATCAACAAGTCTTTCGACTTGTTTTTCCATATCTATACTTTTAATCAAACCCAAATTTAAATTTATTTGATTATTTAAAAAATAACTTACATGGTTTAATAAATCTTCTTTATTGTTTACCCAAACCATTAAACCATTATCAATTTGCCATTTGTCATAATGACTGATAAAACTTCGTGTTGAAATAGTAGGAGTTCCTAAAAAACAAGCTTCCGTATTGATAGTTCCGCCGCCACCTATAAATAAATCGGCATCTTTTAATAAATGTTGCAAAACTATTTTTTCTTTTATTACATAAGCAAACGGAAATTCTTTTTTTAGATAATCACTCTCGTATCTTGGAATTATAATGATATTTGTATCAAATTTTTTATAGATTTCCATCAAAGTTTCATACAAAAAAGGATATTTTTTCTTTACATAACTAGCTTTGTATTCTTCTTCTCTTACAAGGATTGTTTTTTTACTTCTATCAATTTTATATTTTTTATAAAAATTTTTAACATAATTTTTATCAAATTTAAAATCATACAACCAAATAAGCGGATCAACAAAGCCATACTCAACAATATATTCTTTTTCCAATCCAAATCTTTCTATGACTTCATCCGGCACAACAAAAGGTTTAAACATTTTAGTTGAGAGAGGAATTGTTAGTCTGGCTTGTGGTAATGCTTTTGTAAAATTAGTTTTATAATCACTTAATGGTATATCATAAAAATTATACACGGGTATTCCAAGTCCAAAACCAATTCGAACTGCATCCACACTACTTAAACATACCAACTTTTTAATATTAAAACTTATGACAAATTTCATTAAATCTCTTTGTCTGTTTATTGATGCATCAAGTTTATCCTTTAAATTGCTTCCTCCAAATTCTCCTCTACTTATAAATTCTAAATTATATAATCTTAATAAATCGACAACCTCTTTATAATCTTTGCCTTTCCTTGCAGTTATTAATATATGCTTATCTCTTTTTTTTAATACATCTATAACAGGCTTAAAAAATAAAACACTCTTTGGAGTTACCAAATCAAACCAAATGTAATCTTTCATAGATATGCCTTTTTAAACCATCTTGCAAAGATATATAGATTATAAAAATGTTGTTTAAATCTTTTTTCTTTTGCTTCATTATATAAAAATTTTACAAAATCCTCATTAAAAAAGTCAGTATGCTTATTAACCTCTAATATTGTAGCCAATAATTTATCTTGGCATTCATCAAAAAGCCATTCAATAAAAGGAGATGAAAATCCTTTTTTTCTTCTAAAAACAATCTCTTTTGGCAAATATTTAAGTGCTACTTGTTTTAAAAGATACTTATTAGTATTTCCTTTTTTCAAATTAAAATCTAAAGAAAATAGATACTCAACTAATCTATAATCTAAAAATGGAGCTCTAACTTCAAGCGAATTTGCCATACTCGCTCTATCTATTTTTGTCATTAAAACATTTTCAATCCAATATTTAAAATCATAATAACTAAGTTTTGTATTAAAATCACATTTACAATGATATGGGAGTTTCATTTGTTTAAAATTTTTCAGTAATTTTTTTAATTGTAAATTTGTAAAAGTCTCTCCACTTGAATAAAAAATATCTTCACTGTTAAATTTTCTCTTTTTATATTCCCATTCTTTTGTTAAGTTAAAATCTTCTAATTTATCTACCTTCATTTTAGAATATTCTATCATATTAAAGTAATCATCATACCCTAAAAAAATCTCATCACTTCCCTCTCCGCTTAATGCAACTTTAATTCCACTATCTGATATAAACTTTGATAAAATCAATGTCGGGATTGTAGCACTATCTCCAAAAGGTTCATCTACTGCATTTAAAACATTATCTAAATTTTCAAGATATTCTTTCTTTGAGATTATAAGTTCATGATGTTTAGAGCCTATATACTTAGAAACTTTTTTTGCATAATCTATCTCATTATAATGCAAATATTCATCATAGCCTATTGAAAAAGTATTGATTTTTTTAAGTTTTGCATAAATTGCACTTACTAAACTACTATCAACTCCACCACTTAAAAAAGTAGCAACTTCCACATCACTATTTAATCGCAACTTAACACTATCTACCAATAAATCTTCTATTTTTTCTAAAACTTTTTTTGTAGAAAATTTCACATTGGCAAAAGGTATTTCATACCATTTTTTTATTGTCAACTTACCATCAAAAATCAAGCAATACCCTGCAGGAAGTTTTTTAATATTTTCATAAATCGTATTATCAAATAAAGGAGATAAAAATCTTAAATACTGCATAAAAGCTTCATAATTAATATTAGGAGTAGAATCTAATATTTTTAAAATCGCTTTTATTTCACTTGCAAAAATAAATTTATTTTCTTTGAAGTAGTAAAAAAATGGCTTCTTGCCAAATCTATCTCTTGCACAAAAGAAGAGATCCTTTTTCTTATCATAAATGCAAAAAGCAAACATTCCATTTAACTTATTTAAAAATTCAAATCCATACTTTTGATAAAGCCTTATTATAACCTCACTGTCACTTTTTGTTTTTACTTTTAAATTTTCAGTTTTTATAAGCTCTTTATAGTTATAAATTTCCCCATTAAAAACTAAAATAATTTTATCAAACTCCATTGGTTGATTTGCTTCATTATCCAAATCAATAATAGCAAGTCTATCATGGCCTAATAAAACACTTTTCATCTCTTTTGTATCTTGAAAGTCGGGTCCTCTGTGAGCCAATAAATTTAAAGCTTTTATAAAACTATTTGTTTGGAAATTACATCCTAATATACCACACATCTATCTACAACCTCTTTATATTTTCGTAAAGATTTGTGGTAACTATATTTTTTTACAATTTCTTTACTTTTGAGTTTTAAACTTTCTGCTATATCATTATTTTTCAATACTTTCAAAATCTCTTTTGATAAATTTTCAACATCTCCTACTCTTACCCTTTTATCTAAAATTTCATCACTTCCGCTAAAATCATAGCTAACAACAGCACATCCGCATTTCATAGCTTCAAGTAATGCATTCGGATGCCCTTCATAATAAGATGGAAAAACAAAAAGCTCTGCATTTTTATAATACTTATAAGGATCATCATATCCTGTTAATTTAACTCTATCTTCTAAATTCAGCTCTTTTATCAATTTTTTTAACTCATTTTTTAAAACTCCATCACCGACTATGATTAAATTTTCTTTGATTTTACTTTTAATTTTATTAAAAGCTTTTATTAAATCTATTTGACCTTTTTGCGGATGTAGTCTTCCTACATTTAAAATATAATTTGAAAATTTTTGTTCTTTGCATTCTTTAATCTCTACTCCATTATAAATAAGTAGAGAGTTTTTTAGTTGCTTTTTTATCGCTTGGCTTACTACAATTATTTTTTTTGTTTTTGCATACAATTTTTTTACTTTTTTATAAAAGCTTTCATCTAATAAATGAATTTTTTTACCTTTATACATATCAAAAGAAACTCTAACTGAAACAATCTTTTTTGTTTTTGTTTTCGTTTTTAATAAAATTAAATTATTATAATCCTCAAAACTCAATACGACTTTCGGTTTTATTTTTTTTAAAAATTTTTCTAATGCCTCAACCCTATATTTAAAAACTTTTTCTCCAGCAAACTTTTTTGAGATATTTATTTTTTTTGTTTTTATCTTTAAAGTTTTGATTTTTGAATTTAATTTGTATTTTATTTGCTTATTATCTTCAGCTAAAATAATATATACACGATAAAATTTTGATAAAAAATCCGAAATTTCGCTAACTCTTTTTTGAACACCCCCAATATCCAAGTTTTGAGTAAAGATTGCTATTTGTTGCACTTAATACCTTTCATACCCAAAATATATTTATTTGGCTTAATCTTACTAAAGCCACTATTTTCAAACCACTCATACACCTCATCTAAATAGTGGTAATTAATATATTTTGGTGAATACATATCAAAAGTATTTAATTCTCTTACCTCTCTATCCATATCCATTGCTATAGGTACTCTCTCTCTTAATCCATCACCGATTATGGGTAATTTATATAAGCAATACATATAACTTGATATTTTACTTAAAGCTTTTAATGTTTTAAAAGATAATTTTGAGGTAATATTTTTTCTTATCCATTGTTGATTATCTATCTTTCTTTTCCAATAATATCCATACAGCCAAATAGATAATATCCCTCCCTCATTTACAAAGTCAGATATTGAAAAAAAAGCTTTTTTAGTAGAAGGAGTGTGATGCAATACCCCCAATGAATAAACTACATCAAACTTCGTCTTTAATGGAAGTTTAAACAAGTCAGCTTGGATAATTGTTATATTTGAACTTTTACCTACATTTTCATAAGCAGCGTCTACAGCTCTACTTAAATCTATTCCTATTACCTCTTTTGCTTTATAGTAGTTTGCAGATATATCTAAGTATGGGCCAGCTCCACATCCTACTTCTAAAACAAACTTATCTTCTATATCTTCTTTTTGAATCCCTAAATAATTTTTCATCTCATCCATTGACATTTGAGGTTTTGAGTTTTTAATATTTTTATAAATATTCCACTCTTCTCCAAAAGTATCAACATACAATTCACTATCTACAAAACGAGGAATAAAGTTAATTATTTCAAAAGTACTTTGACAGTTTTTACAAATTAGTTTTCCTTCTTTTACTCTATCATTCACTACTTCAGAGGTCTCTAATCCTAAATCCCCTTTACATTCACTACAGCATAAATAACTTAAAACTTGTTTCTTCATTTTTTTCTCGCTATCAACCAAAAATTTGGAGTAAAATTTTTATTTTTGATGGTATCTAAAACTAATCCGACAAAATTATTAGCACCGAACAAGAGTAGCAAGAATGGAAGTAAAATAAAGTTTCTCATAGTTTTATTTTTACTTGCCATTTCCCAAACAAATCCATTTATTATAGAAATAATAGTTGTTCCAAAATATCCTTGATAATGAAATTCAATTATTTCAAATTCATAATCTTTCATTATTTTTTTTAATCCATATTCTGAAAATCTAAAATAATCATAAGGAACCGCATGAGCTTGATAGATAAATGGAACAGATAAAATTAAAACTCCATCTTTTTTCAAAACTCTTTTTATCTCACTAAGAGCTACAAAGGGTTCATTAATATGCTCTAAAACCTGAGTAAAAATGATACAGTCTGCTGGCTTATCTTCAAGTGGCAAGTTTTTTACATCCCCTTCTAAAAACTCTTCTTTTGATGATTTAAACATATGTTTATGAACATCACCTTTATCTATAGCTATATATTTGTCAATTTGATTTAATATCATATTTTTATATGGAGAGTTACCACTTCCTATATCTACACATGTCCCCTGTAAATATTTTAATGATTTTTGCATAGATTTTTTTAGCCATCTCCAATTTAAATAATTCATATGGGTTATAAAAACATCGGGCTTTTTATATTCACCTGTTAAAAAAGGGATAAGTTTATAAGAGATAAAATTTATCATATAAATTCTTTTAAGGTATTTATGATATATTTTAATTCTTTTTTTGATAATTTAGTATATAAAGGTAATGATATAACACTATCTCCAAATTTTTTAGCTATTGGAAAATCATTTTCTTTATATTTAAATGTTTTTTTATAATAATATAGTGTATGTATAGCTCTATAATTTACAGCTATACCTATCCCTTTTTTTTGAAGTTTAGTTATTATTTCATCTCTATTATCAACTTTTATTATAAATAGATGTCTTGCGGATTTTGTATTGTTTAGAATTTTTATATAGGAAATATTTAATTTATCGAGCTGTTTTTCATAAAATTGTGCTAATTTTTCTCTTTTTTTTAGGTTTTTTTCTATTCTATTTAATTGTCCTATTAATAAAGCGGATTGAATATCACTAATGTTATATTTCCAGCCTAATATAGGCATATCCCAATGTTGAAATTTTTTAGTATATCTAGAAGAAGCATCTTTATTTATACCATGTAATCTTAATTGATATAATTTTTCGGCTAATTTTGTATCATTTGTTGTTATTGCACCACCTTCTCCACTTGTAATATTTTTAGTAGCATAAAAAGAAAAACAAGCCATATCTGCTAATTCTCCTACTCTTATACCATCTCTTATCCCTTCTATACAATGAGCAGCATCTTCTATAATTTTTAAATTATATTTATCAGCTATTTTTTTAATAGCTTTCATATCACACATATTTCCATATAAATGGACAGGCATAATAGCTTTAGTTTTTAATGTGACAGCATTTTCTATTAAAGAAGCATCAATATTTCCAGTTGATTTTTCAATATCTACAAATACAGGTTTAGCTCCACTATGCAAAATTGCATTTGAAGTAGCTACAAAACTCATAGGGGTAGTAATAACTTCATCACCTTCTCCTATCCCTAATGCTAATAAACTTAGATGAAGTGCTGATGTGCAAGAATTAACAGCTATACAATGTTTTGCATTTAAATAATTTGCAAATTTATATTCAAACT
>CAZKWE010000006.1:0-18226 GCA_964556545.1 uncultured Campylobacteraceae bacterium
AAATAATCATACCGGAGAAGTGTATGCTCTTTTAGGAGGTATAGACTATAAAAAGAGTAAATATAACCGTGCCGTACAAAGCAAAAGACAGCCGGGATCCAGTATAAAACCTTTTATTTACCAACTTGCACTCAATTCGGGCTATAATGAGGCAACATTGATACCAGATATATCAAGGGTTTACAAAGATGAGCAAAAAGAGAAGGATTGGATACCGAGAAACTATGAAAATAATTTTGAAGGCTTGATTACTCTTGAAGATGCCCTGGTGCATTCAAGAAACCTGGCAACCATCAATCTTGTAAATGCCCTGGGCTTAGAAAATGTTTATAATAGTTTAAAATCACTTGGTTTTAAAGGTGTGCCTTATGATTTATCCATAGCTCTTGGAAGTTTTGGAGTTTCTCCTTATGAATTTGCCGGCAAATATACTCTTTTTTCAAATTACGGCAAAATTATGAAACCTCTTTTGATAAAAAAGATTGTTAACCGTTTTGGGGATGTTGAAATTTATAAACCGCAGGGTAAAGTTATAAATGACCATAAACAGGCATTTTTAATGATTGATATATTAAAAAATGTAGTTTTAAGAGGAACAGGAAGAAATGCCCGTATAAAAGGCATAGAAACTGCCGGTAAAACAGGAACTACAAATAACTATATAGATGCATGGTTTTGCGGTTTTTCTCCGGATATAGAAGTTATCACATGGTATGGAAATGATGATAATACTCCTATGAAAAAAAGAGAAACGGGAGGAAGAGCCGCAGCACCTGCTTTTAAGTATTTTATGAGTAGATACTTGCAACTTCATCCGGAAACCGGGAGAAAATTTAAAATCCCAAAAGGAGTGGGGAAATTTGTTAAAGACGGAAGAACATACTACTATACCGATATATCAAAACCACCAAAACAAAGCAGCAGCATTGAGCAAACCGATAAACTAATCTTTTAAAGGGTATTCTTAATCCAAATGCATATTTAGTTTAAAAGGAGCGGATAAATTCGCTCCTTTTAATATAATTAGCAAGAGTATGTGCTTTTAAATTCAAATGCCGTAGGTCTAGCCTCGTCGGGCCAAACTTGTGTTTCAAACTTGTAGTGCTGATAAGTATCTATAAAAAGATCGCTCATAACAGGCTTTAGAAAGTCATTGTCTGCTATAAGTCCTTCAAGTGCTTCTCTTAAAGTATGAGGCATTTGAGGTATTCCTTTTTTTCTTATTTCAGCAAGACTAAGTTCGAAAAGATCTTCATCCATAGGACCAACAGGTTCATATTTGTTTTTGATACCGTCAAGTCCGGCAAGAAGCATAGCTGCAAATGCAAGATATGGGCAGGCGGTACTATCGGGGAATCTCATCTCAATTCTGGTTGATCCCTCTCCTGAGCCATAAGGTATCCTGCAACTTGCAGATCTGTTTTGGCTTGAGTAAGTCAATATACTTGGTGCTTCAAATCCGGGAATTAATCTTTTATAAGAGTTGGTTGATGCATTTGTAAAAGCTGCAACTGCATGCGCATGTTTAAAAATACCACCTATATAATGTCTTGCGGTTTCGCTTATATTTGCATACTCTCCTTTTTTATAAAAAAGGTTTCTGCCGTCTTTCCAGATAGATTGGTGTGTATGCATACCGTTTCCATTGTCACCAAAAAGTGGTTTTGGCATAAATGTTGCAGTTTTTCCGTTTAAATGAGCTACCATTTTTATGACATACTTATATTTTTGGACATTGTCTGCCGCTTCTATAATATCGCCGAATTTGATACCCATTTCAGCTTGAGCCTGTGCAACTTCGTGATGACCCAAAGTTACTTCCAATCCAACTTCTTCTAAAACCTGCATCATTTCAGCTCTTAGATCAACCATTGAATCAATAGGAGCTACAGGAAAATAACCTCCTTTTGTTCTTGGTCTGTGACCGGTATTTAAGTCATCAACAAATTCAGCACTGTCACTCCATTCGCCTTCGCTGGAATTGACTTCATAGTATGCTGTATTTATTTCATCTTTGATTTTTACATCATCAAAAATAAAAAATTCATTTTCAGGTCCGAAGTATGCTTCATCTCCAAGTCCTGACTCTCTTAGATATTCAAGGGCTTTTTTGGCTATACTTCTTGGACATTTTTCATACAAATCTCCCTTATATATATCAAATACATCACAAAAAACGATAATAGTAGGGTCTGCGGTAAAAGGATCCAAAAAAGCTGTCGGTACATCAGGTTTAAGTATCATGTCTGATTCATTGATTGGCTGCCATGCATCTATACTGCTACCGTCAAAAGGAATACCTGCAGCCAACATTTCTTCCGTAACCGCACTTAGATTGTATGTGATATGATGCCAGGCGCCTTTTATATCACTAAATCTAAAATCAACAAATTTAACCTCGTTTTCTTCACAAAACTCATAAAATTCAACTATACTGTTTACAAATTTTCCCATTTGCACTCCTTAAAATTTTTAGTATTATAACACATTTGATATACAATCTTGTTTAACAGAATGATTAAAAATTAATCATTTTCCTTTCTCTTTGTAAAAAATATGCACATTTTTTATATCCGAATTTTTTGGCATATTCTGTAAGTTTTTTTGAAGCAAAGCCAACATCTTCCGGTTTATGGGCATCTGAAGAAAAAGTTATGGGTATATCATATTCACTTATAAGCTCCATAATCTCAGATGAGGGATAAATATCATGACATGGTTTTCTAAGCCCCGCACTGTTTATTTCGACAACCATATCAGCTTTTTTTATCTCTTTTACCGCCTCTTTTGCCAAAGATTTTATATCTTTTTTTGGAATAAAGTTAAAAACTTTTACAAGATCAATGTGCCCTACTATATCATAATTTCCGCTTTTTACCATTTGGACTACGGCATCAAAATACTCTTCCCATATTTTGTCTATATCTTTGGATTTGTAATGACCTATAAATTCAGGATTGTCAAATCCCCAGCCTTTTAAAAAATGAACTGACCCTATAAGATAATCAACCTTTGAATTAAGTACCCTTTTATCAACAAATCCTTCCAAAAAATCAACTTCATAACCTGATAAAACAGTTATCTTGTTTTTGTAAACTTTTTTAAGATTTTCAATTTTTTGTTCGTATATTTTCATTTGATTAAAGTCCATACGATATTTTTTATCATAATTCATTGGAGCATGATCGCTGAAACCAAAAATTTTTGTACCTGTTTTTATGGCTTTTTCAATATATTCTTCCATTTGACCTTCGGCATGATTGCAAAGTGTTGTGTGGTTATGAATATCAACTATCACTGTAAACCTTTTCAATTTTAATTTAATCAAAATTATAATATAATATAACGAATATTTCTATTAAAACGGTAAGACAGGAGAGTATAATGACCCAGGAAGAATTAGATGCATTGATGGCTGAAGGTTTTGATGATGATTTGGAAGAGGATACGGTTGAAGACGCCATAGAGGATTCAAAAGAAGAACAAAATGAAAATGATACACAGTCGGATGCTCAGGATTATAAGCTTGAAGGAAGCAAAGCATGGCCTCCTCCTCCGCCGACGGAGGATCACAAAGTTGTAGAACAGCTTGATGATGTAACAAGAGATTCTGAAGTAAAAGCAACAGAAATTTTTGATAAACTTGAAGCCATAAGTGACTTCATTATGCAGGTGGAAAATAATGCCAATGAAGTCTTGGAAGTTGCAAAAAAAGATGTAGAAGTTTTTGAAAAACTTGTAGATAAATTTCCTCATATAAATATTTTTCAGGAGAGATTAAAATCAAACAAAGAAGCTATAGAAAAGATAAATAACCTTATATCAAATGCTCAAATGTCAAGTGACGAGATAATGATGATTATGGATATTATGCAGTATCAAGATATACACAGACAAAAAATAGAGAGAGTTATAAATGTCATAAGAACATTGGCAGGATATATGAATTCACTTTTTTCAGCCGAAAAAGATGATTCGAAAAGAGTAGGTTCGGCTGTTCATATTGAAGGCGATAAGTCAACTGAAGATATTGTAAGCAATGATGATATTGAAGCTCTTATAGAAAGCCTTGGTAAAAAATAATTGTCATTGCCGTATTGTATGAAATATTCATTATGCTTTGCTAAAATTACAATAAAAGATAGAATCAATGTATAAAAAGACAGAGTTGCTATCACCTGCGGGTAATTTTGAAAAGTTAAAGATAGCTCTTGCTTACGGAGCTGATGCGGTATATGCGGGAGTGAGCCATTTTTCTTTAAGAACAAGGAGTTCAAAAGAGTTTACCTATGAGAGTTTTAAAGAAGCAGTTGATTATACACATAAACTTGGAAAAAAGATATATGTTACTATAAATGGTTTTCCGTTTAATTCACAAATCAATCTTTTAAAAAAACATATCCGAAAAATGGCTGATATGAAACCCGATGCTTTTATAGTATCGACTCCGGGAGTTGTGAGATTATCCAAAGAAATAGCTTCGGATATTGCATTGCATCTTTCAACCCAGGCAAATGTTATGAATTATATGGATGCTCTTTTTTATAATGATGTCGGAGTTAAAAGGATTATTGTTGCAAGAGAAGTCAGTTTGAAAGATTTAAAAGAGATAAAAAAATATGTTCCCGATATGGAGTTTGAGATTTTTGTACATGGATCCATGTGTTTTGCATATAGTGGCAGATGTCTTATAAGTTCTTTGCAGAGCGGAAGAGTACCAAACAGAGGAAGTTGTGCAAATGATTGCAGGTTCCCCTACACTCTGTATGCCCAAAATAAAGAAAACGGAACACTTTTAAAAATAGAAGAAGATGAAAATGGTACTCATATAATGAATGCAAAAGATTTAAATCTTTCAAGCTATGTTGATGAAATATTAAAAAGCGGTGTAGTTGATTCTTTGAAAATTGAAGGCAGGACAAAAAGCCCCTATTATGTTGCAATAGCCACAAAAGCTTATAGAATGGCAATTGATGATTTTTATGCAGGAAAGTTTGATGCCGCAAAGTATGAAAAAGAGTTGGAAACTACAAAGCACAGAGGTTTTAATGACGGTTATCTCGTAAAAAGACCCTATCAAAAACAAGAAACTCAAAATCTGGAAGAATCCATAAGCGAAGGAAGTCATCAGGTTTATGCTTTTATCAGTGAAAAAGGCGATACCTTTTTGGCAAAAGACAAAGTGGAAAAAGGTATTGTTTATGAGCTGGTTTTTCCAAATGATAGCAGTATTGAGCCCTGTAGTAACGAAATAGGAACAGTTTTTAAAGAGAGTGAAAAATGGTATATCAAGCTTAATAAAATTGAAGCAATAAACGGGAAGATTTATGATGCAATTCACAGTGGCAACACAAACCATGTCAAACTGCCGTGTACTTTGCCAAAATACAGTTTTTTCAGGAAGGAAGTCAAATGAAATTTATCTCCATTATAATGGGTAGCAAGAGTGATTGGGATATTATGAAAGAGTGTGTTAATATACTTGAAAAATTCTATGTTCCTTATGAGATTATCATTTCCTCGGCACATAGAAGCCCAAAAAGAACTCATGATTATGTAAAAGATGCTGAACTCAGAGGTGCTAAAGTTTTTGTTGCAGGTGCCGGCATGGCCGCTCATCTTGGCGGTGCCATAGCAGCAAATACAACAAAGCCGGTTATCGGAGTTCCGCTTAAAGGAGGGGCATTAGATGGTCTTGATGCACTTTTAAGCACTGTGCAAATGCCTGCGGGTATGCCTGTAGCAACTTTGGCCATGGGAAAAGCAGGTGCTATAAATGCGGCTTATCTTGCTATGCAAATTTTGGCATTGGAAGATGAGGATTTAAGAGCAAAACTTTTGGAAGATAGAGTTTTAAAAGCTAAAAAAGTTGAAATAGATTCTAAAGAGATAGAGAAGTTTTTATAAGGATTGTTATGCAGAACTGGTTAGAATTTGATGAATTTTGTAAGCTTGTAGATCTTAATGAAGATGTAGTAAATGATATGATAAAAAGAAAGGTTCTAACCACAAAAAAAGAAAACGGCAAACTTTTTATAGAAGCCGCCAAAGGTGCGGTTGCAGTTATGCCCGAAAAAAATGAAATAATTTCTGAAAGTGCAAATGTTGCACTTGGAAGTGAATTTGTCGAAAAAACGATCGGCACTATTTTAGATCTTCACAAAGAAGTTCTTGAAAGCAAAGATGAAACTTTAGAGGCTCTAAAAGAGGAAAATAGTTTTTTAAAAGAAGCACTTTTATCTTTACAGACTTTGTATGATGAAGATAGGAAAACGATTGAAGGATTGCACTCACAGTTAAAAGATACTCAAAAAGAGCTTGAATTTTGCAGAAGAAAATATAAAATGATGTGGAATAAAGTAGTTGAAAATTATAAACAATAGATATGGGAGGTAAAAAATGAGTGAGAAAAAAACGGTACAAAAAAGAGTTGTACTTTTTACAGCTCCTGGATGTCATTGGTGTACAACGGCAAAAAATTACTTTAAAAAAAACAATATAAAATTCAGAACTATTGATATCAGTACAGATAAAACAGCCGCAAAAGATTGCGAAAGACACGGTTGTAGAGGAGTTCCGGTTGTTATGATCGGGAGTAGATGGATATGCGGATTTGATAAAAACAAAATCAATAAAGAATTAGGTATAAAGGGGTAAGAATTAGTGTTAAATTTTAGTCAAATGTTATTGAAGCTTCAGGAGTATTGGGCGAACAAGGGGTGCAATATAGTTCAGCCTTATGATATACCTGCAGGTGCGGGAACTTTTCATAATGCTACTTTTTTAAGAAGTTTGGGCAAAAAGCCATGGAGTGCGGCTTATGTTGCACCTTCAAGAAGACCGACTGACGGAAGATACGGAGAAAATCCAAACAGACTTGGAAGCTACTATCAGTTTCAGGTAATCATAAAGCCGAGTCCTGATGATATACAGCAAATGTATCTGAAAAGTTTAGAATTTTTAGGACTTGATTTAAAATATCATGATGTCAGATTTGTAGAAGATAACTGGGAGAGTCCTACTCTTGGTGCTTGGGGACTTGGCTGGGAAGTTTGGATAGATGGTATGGAAGTAACACAATTTACATATTTTCAGCAAGTCGGAGGTATAGCTTGTCATCCTGTTTCAGTTGAAATTACATACGGGGTTGAGAGGCTTGCTATGTATCTTCAAGAGAAAGAGAGTGTATATGATATTATATGGAATGAAAATGAAAACGGTATAACAACATACGGTGATGTGCATAAAGAAAGTGAATATGAATTTAGTAAATACAACTTTGAAATTGCTGATGTAGATATGCTTTTTTCTCAGTTTGATACGGTATCAAAAGAGTGTAAAAGATGCCTTGAGGCCAACTTGCCACTTCCTGCTTATGACCAATGTTTGATTGCATCTCATACTTTTAATGTTTTAGATGCAAGAAAAGCAATATCCGTAACAAGCAGACAAAGTTATATTCTAAAAATCAGAGAGTTAGCCAAAGGATGTGCTGAAAAATATCTGGAAGTTATAAGCAAATGAGAGTTGAAGAGATAATAAAAATACTTGATAAAATCGCACCTTTTGAGTTGCAAGAAGAGTGGGATAACAGCGGATTGATTATAGGATCGCCAAAAGATGAATTTTCAAATATTTACTTAAGTCTTGATGTAGATAGCGAACTTGTAAAATCATTAGAAAAGAATTCTTTGCTCATAACCCACCATCCTTTGATGTTTAAGGGATTAAAACGGATAAATTTTACAAAATATCCCTCAAATGTTATAAAAGAGTTAATAAAAAAAGATATAAAACTTATAAGTATGCATACAAATTATGACAAAACTTGTCTAAACAGTTATGTGGCACGAGAAATTTTGGGCTTTGATAAAATTGAGTGTAAAGAGTTTGTTTGCTATTTTGATGTTAATGATACATTTGAAAGTTTCAGCAGACTTGTGAAAAATAGATTGAATCTACAATGTTTAAAAAAGGTCAAAGGGAAAGATTTTATAAAAAAAGCGGCATTGACTACGGGAAGCGGAGCACAATTGCTTGATAAGATTAATGCTGATTGTTTTTTAACAGGTGATATAAAATATCATCAAGCATATGAAGCTATGGAAAATAATCTTTCAATGATAGAAATAAATCATTTTGAGAGTGAGATATATTTTGCTGAGAGTTTGAATGAAAATTTGAAAAATTTTAATATTCAGGCTATAATTGCAAATTCAAAAAACCCATTTACATACGAGTAAAATTTAAAAAATAAGGAAAAAGATGAACAAATATTTAGAACAATTGATTGAACTTTCTCAAATAGATAAAGAGATTGATTCTTTTGGACCGAAAATTGAAGAAATTAACAAAGAGTTAAATAAAATAGTTAAAAAACAAGATGATTTGAAAGCAAAAAAAGATCAGCTTTTTGAAGAAAAGAAGGATAATGAACTTAAGATACGACAACATGAACTTCATATAGCAGAACTTAGTGAAAAGCTAAATGATATCGGTAAAAAAAGTGCAGCGGTAAAAACAGACAAAGAGATGAAAGCTCTTCAACTTGAAGAGGATATAACAAAAGAGCAATTGGATTTTGCAAATGAAGAGATACAAAGACTGCAAAAAGCCAACGAAACCAAAGAGAGTTTGATTTTGGATATTGACGAGGAACTTTCTGAAGTATTAAAAGCAGTTGAAGAAACAAGAAAAGAGATAGAAACAAAACTTGAAGATATTGAAAAAAAGAGAAAAGAAGTTTATGCAAAAAGAGAAAAACTTCTTGGAAAAATTAACCAAAAAATACTTGAATTTTATCATAAAGTTAGAAAATGGGCAGGAAACAGTACTGTAGTTCCGGTAAAAAAACAGGCATGCTACGGGTGTTTTATGAGAATTAACGATAAGACATATGCTTCGGTTATAAAAAGTGAAGATATTGTTACCTGTCCTCACTGTGGCAGAATTTTATACATAGAAGAAACTGTCGAAGAAGAGTAAAATTTATTGATAAAAATTTTACAAAATAATCTGTTTTTAACTACCTACTATATTTTGGCAATGCTTATATATATATTTGCATTGCCTTATCTTATATATCTTGGTTTTAAAAGAAAATACAAAGATTCGATTCCCGCAAGATTTTTTTTACATAAAAATAGTTTTTTTAAATCAAACCGTGTATGGTTTCATGCCTGTTCGCTGGGTGAGGTAAAATCCATAAAGCCTGTTATAGAAAAACTTAATACAAAAGTAAATATTAGTGTTATAACCAATACAGGTTTTAGTGAAGCAAAAAAGATAACTGATGAGGTAAGATTTTTACCTTATGAAATTTTTCATCCATTTTGGCAGAAAAAACAAAAAGTACTTGTTGTTATGGAAGCGGAACTTTGGTATATGCTTTTTTTGATTGCAAAAAGAAAAGGAGATAAAACTATACTTTTAAATGCAAGGATAAGCGACAAATCATATAAAAGCTATAAGAGATTCAGTTTTTTTTATAAAAAAATTTTTGATAATATAGATGAAGTTTTTGCTCAAAGTAAAAAAGACAAGAGTAGATTGGAAGAACTTGGTGCTAAAAATATAACCGTAACAGGCAATATAAAAAATTCTACCTGCTTCAGCCCGACAGGCAAATATATAAAACCGGACGGCAAAAGAGTTATAGTTTTGGCAAGTACTCATGAAGATGAGGAGTATTTACTTCTTCAAAATTTACAATTGCAAAAAGAAGATATGCTCATAGTCGTACCCAGGCATCCTGAAAGATTTGAAAAAGTAGATAAAATTCTTTATAAATACAGTAAAGATTTTGATAAAAGCTATATAAGATTATCTTATAATGATACATTGCAAAGTGATATTTTGCTTTGCGATAAAATGGGCGAATTGATAAATTTTTATGAAATATCCGATATAACAATCTTAGGAGGATCGTTTATAGACGGTATAGGAGGGCATAATCCTTTGGAACCTGCATATTTTGAAAATATAATTATAAGCGGAGAGTATATTTTTAATCAGAAAACTTTATTTGACGATGTTGCGAATATATATATAAGCAAAGCTGAGAAGTTACCCCGTTTATTAAAACAGGATTTAAAAAGATCTTTTATAAAAAATACAATTGATCTTGAGCCAATCATTAAAAGCATAAACAAAGTATGAAAGGTTGGGTAAATGTGGTATGAGATAAAAGATGATTTTATCATAATCAATATAAAAGCCATACCGAATTCGAGTAAAAATGTAATATCCGAGGTTTTGGAAGATCAAATAAAAATCAAGATAAAAGCACCTGCAGTTGAAGGAGCGGCAAACAAGGAGCTTGTAAAATTTTTTTCCAAAAAATTCAAGGTGTCAAAAAGCGATATAGAATTTGTAGGTGGATTAACAAGCAAGAGAAAAAGGGTTAAACTTCCTTTTAATGAAAAAGTAAAACAAATAATACAGGATAAACAAAAAAATGACTAAGAAAGAAAAAGCATATAAGTTACTGGCATTACAGGAAGGGATATCAAACAGAGCTGCAAAAGATTTGATAGACAGAGGAGTTGTATTTTCAGGCAATAAAAAAGTACAAATTGCAAGAGGTGAGCTTGATATCAAATCAAAGTTTAAAATTCAAAAAATTCAAAAAATAAAGAAAATTTTTGAAGATGAAAATATTATAGCAGTAGACAAGCCGGCTTTTTTAAATAGCGATGAAATATCAAAAAAACTTGGATATCCTCTTTTAAACAGGCTTGACAAAGAAACAAGCGGAGTTTTACTTTTGGTAAAAAATGAAGAGTTTCAAAAAAAAGCTATCAAAGAGTATAAAGAACACAGAGTCTTAAAAGAGTATATAGCATGGGTTGAAGGCAGAGTTGTTGACGAGATGGAGATAAACAAACCTATTTTAAGTATTAAAAAAGGCAAAGCTTACAGTAAAATTAGTAAAGACGGTAAAGAAGCCATAACTTTTATAAAACCGTTGATGATCGAAGGCAATAAATCGAAAATCAAAGTGATTATAAAAACAGGCAGAACCCATCAGGTCAGAGTACATTTAAAAAGTATAGCACATTCTATAGTCGGCGATGTCCAGTATGGAGGTAAACCGTTTAAAAGAGTAATGCTTCATTCATATAAAACCGAACTTTTAGGGTATAGCTTTATATCAGAAGAGCCAAAAGAGTTTATAATTTTTTAATAATTTTAAATGTATAATATTTAAATATAAGAATAATTTTATTTTTAATCACAAAGGAGGGTGCGGTGATAAAAAAATACATAATTTTATTTATATGTTTAGTTATCTTTACAACACCCCTTTCTCTTTTTGCATTGTCGCCGTCTCTTAATTTGACCAAACAAGAGTATAATTTTATCAAAAACCATCCGGTTAAATGTGTTGTAACCGGCACATGGGAGCCGTTTAATGTTGTTCAAAACGGAAAACTTATAGGTATCGGTATCGACTATTGGCAATATATTAAAAAGGAGCTTGGACTTAAAGGCAAATGCAAAATAGCCAAAAGTTTTGAAGAAGTTTTAAAATCCATAAAAAATAAGAGTGCCGATATCAATATTGCTACCGGAAAAACAAAAGATAGAGAAAAATATGCATATTTCTCAAAACCATATGACTCTTTTCCTATAGTTATTGCCACAAGAAATGATGTTGGTTTTATTCCTGATATGGAATTTTTAAAAGATAAGATTATAGCTGTCGGAAAAGACTATACTGCCGAAAGGTTTCTAAAAGAGCATTATCCTGATTATAAAATAGTCGAAGTAAAAAATATTTCAATAGCTTTGCAAATGGTATGTAATGGAAAAGCATATGCTGCTATAGATACATTGCCGGTAATAGCCTACAAAATCAACAAATACTCTTTTGCAAATTTAAAAATTTCAGGCAGAACTCCTTGGAAATTTGATATGAGATTTATGGTTAGAAAAGATTTAAAAAAGTTAATACCTCTTTTAAACCGGGCAATAGATAATATACCAAAAACTCAAAAAGAACTCATATATAAAAAATGGATATCGGTACGACACAAACAAAGAATGAATACAAAAACCGTTTTATTGTTGTTTTTTGCGGTATTTGTGATATTATTATTTGTTATAGGTTGGGTTATATACTTGAAAAAAGAGATTAAGAGCAAAGATTTGCTTGAGAATCAATTGGAAAAACTGGCAACTGTTGACAAACTTACATCAATATACAATAGATATAAAATGGATTTGAGTCTGGAAGAACAGATAGAAATAGCAAAAAGGTACAAAAGACCTTTAAGTATCGTATTTTTCGATATAGATCATTTTAAAAAGATCAATGATGCTTTTGGTCACAGACAAGGTGACAAAGTTTTAAAAGAGTTAAGCAGATTTGTTTCAACTTATCTTAGAAAGAGTGATATTTTTGGCAGATGGGGAGGAGAAGAATTTTTAATCATACTGCCTGAAACATCCAAAGATGAGGCAATAAAACTGGCAGAAAAATTAAGAAAACATATACAAGAGCATTTTGGCAAGATTGGTCAATTAACATGCAGTTTTGGTGTTGTATCATTGCAAGATAAAGACAATTCAGAAACTCTCATATCAAGAGTGGATAAAAAGCTTTACAAAGCAAAACAAAACGGAAGAAACAGGGTAGAAAACAATTTGGATTAGGTACTTATATAGCAATAAAAAATTTTTCAAATATCAATTTTATGTTAATAATTCTAAAATTTAAAAACTATACTAATCCCGCCTGTTTCCTCATTGTGAGAGTTTGATATCCCGTCTTTGACCATCTTGACTGATTTTAGATAAAAAGATACTGCATAGTCATCATAGTATAAATCGAGTGCTAATTTTGCTCCTTGCATATAATTTATAGAGTGTAAGTTGTATCCCTCATCTATCGCTTTATCAATTAGATAGTATTTATAAAACTTGTTGTAATATACTCCCAGACTAAAAGCCCAGTTAAATTTCTTTGTAGATTTGTAATTAAGCAATAAAGCTTCATTCGCACCTATGAAAGTACCGGCCGTTAAAAAATTTGCAAACGGAAAACTGCTTAGTCTAACAGTGCCCCCAATAAGAACTCCTTGATAAAAGTTTCCATAGTCTCCTTTTATATTGGTAGTAAAATCAAGATTTAAATTTTTAATTTTTACAGGTGTTGTTTTGTATCCAAGCTGATAGGATATACCGCTGATAAAATGATCTTTTAACTGATTATCCCAACCTTTCGGTTTGTCATGGCCTATTAGAGCATGAAAGTTTTTTTGAAGAGAATCAGCTCCAGTTGAAGGTCCTACCAAACCGGCATTGATACCTATTTCATTGAAAAAATTAGCAGAAGATTTATAAAACAAAAAATTAAAATCAAGATAACCGGCATAAGGTAAATCATTTAAATCTCTTGTGCTTATTTTTTTATTTTTAGGTGTAAAGATAGCATGAGATATAGAAAATGCAACATTTTTTTGTTTCATATTTAAAAAAGGTAAAATATCAGGGAAAGTTGTATTGTTATCACTCATCCATGTATAATATATACCGTTTGTATAGTGATTGTCTTTGCCGACTATGGCATCATTTTCCAAAGTAAATGATGAAGTACCTGCATATGCAAAGGTGCTTAACAGCAGTATTATAATAAATTTAGTTTTCATTGTTGCCTGCCATTGTGGTGATTATTGGATATACCCTTATTGTAATGTAATTTCAAATAAATATTATATCATATATTATTTGTATTTCATAAAACTTCCAAATGTATGTCAAATATATATAATTCGGTTAAAAAAGTTTTCCGATTTTTCTAAAACCATACCAGTAAAGCACTATTCCCAAAATTAATACCCCGCTAAAGTATGGCCATAAATCAACAAACTGTGTACCTCTGAAAAAGATACTCTCAGTCCCTTCTATATAGTAACGAAGCGGTGAAAATAAAGAGAGTTTTTGAAATACAGGATGCATTGCATAAACAGGTGTCCATGCACCACTTAAAAAAATAAGCGGCATCATGATGATGATAGAGAGTTGAGCAACCTGCATCGTATCTTTTGAAACTGCCGCTACAAAAAGACCTATACCGGCACTTGAGATTGAGTAAAAAAAGGTCAGTAACATAAATGCCCAAAATGAACCATTGAGTGGGACATTAAACTCTCCAAAAAGCACAAACCCTACCGATAAAACAGTCCCTGCCATAATGATAATAACTTGAGATAAACTTTTTGCCAAAATAGTTATCTTCGGATCAATCGGCATAAGCAACATAATATCCCATGTACCATCCTCTTTCTCTTTAACAAAGACTATTGCAGTTAAGATAACTATTAGCATGGTAATCATTGAGAGTAATTCAGTAAGAGCCATAAAGCTGTGATTATCTGCATTTTCATTAAAAAGTTTGTGTGACTTAATCTCAAGTGGCAGATTCATTGACTGAAAATCAAGAATAATATTTTGAATATAAACCATAGTTGTTAATGCTTGAGATGCTGCTGTAGCATCCAATAAAATATTTAACTGTGCAACTTTACCATCTCGGTAATTCTTTTCAAAATCACTATCAAATATCATTCCAACCATCACCTCTTTATTGAAAATAGCTTCCGATAGTGCTTTTTGTGAAGTATATGCAACAGGTGTTTTAAACTCCGGCTTATGGAGTCTTGCAAGTATCTTTTGACTTATGCCCCCGCCTGTTTTATCTACATAGCCAACAACAACATTTTTTGGTTTAAGCTGTATCCCTGAACCTGCTACATAAATATCTATGGTAAATGAGTAAAGCACCATAATCACCAATGCAACGGAGCGAAGAAAACTAAGGAGTTCTTTACTTACAATAATTGCAAATATTCGCATTATTTCATCTCCTTTTTAAGTAGCATCATGCCAATACTAAAAAATCCAAGAAAAAATCCTACTAAAATAAACAGATAAAAAATATTTTTTTCAGATGCCAAACCTTGTCCTATCAAAAAGGTATCATAAAGTATATGTGTATAATACATAACTGGAAACATATGTGCTTCGATATAAGATTCTCCACTCATCGAAGAGATGGGCATTAGCATCCCTGAATACAAAAAACCCGGAATAATGGTAATAATAACGGTTAAAACAACAGCAACAATCTGCCTTTTTGTAACAACAGAGATAAGCATACCAATAGAGAGACTAATTAAGATATATAGCTCACTACTAAGCCAATAGAGCATAAAGCTCCCTCTAAAAGGAACATCAAAGATATAAAGAGCAACTAAAAAAAGTATGAAAATATTGAGCGAATGGAGTAAAAAAGCAGGAAGCAGTTTTGCAAGTAAAAACTCCCCTTTACTTAAAGGAGATGCATAAAAGTTAAAAATAGTTCCTTTCTCTTTCTCTTTAACGATAAGCAAAGCACTCAAAATTGCAGGAGCTATTAAAAGCACAAGTCCTATAAGACCGGGAACTATCGCATCTTCATCTCTCATTGCCTGATTAAAAAGAGTTCTTTGGTTGAGTGTAATCATCCCCTTTGTTGACATACCACTTTTTTGTGCCACATCACTATCTGCATCAAGGATGGTGCCTTGAATGTAACTCTCTATTGTTGTAGCTCTTGTTGGAAAGGCCGCATCTACAAAAACACCTATCTCACTCTTTTGTCCATGTAAAAGCCGTTTTTCAAAAGAGTTTGGAATGATGATAATGGCATCGCTTTGAGCTTTTTTTATAGAATGCAATGCCTCTTTTTCGCTTATATGAAGAACTTTTGCATCAAAATATTTGGTATGTTCAAACTTAGAAGTAAGTAGTTGTGAGTATTTACTCTGGTCATTGTCTATGATTAAGACTCTTGCATGGGTTACATCCATTTTGATTCCATAGCCAAAAAGCAGTACAATCATAATAGGCATCAGATATACCATAACCAAAAGTTTGGTTCTGTAAAGCTCCATAAACTCTTTTAACATATAAGCTTTGATAGTTGCTATTTTCATTTTTATTCCTCATTTTGCTTATAGTAAGTTAAAAAAATCTCTTCAAATGTTGTTGCTTTTGGATGCGATTTGTAAAAGTTTTCTATCGTATCATCTGCAATTTTTTTACCCTGCTTGAGTAAAACAACCCTATCACAATATTCAGCTTCGCTCATATAGTGCGTTGTGATTAAAATAGAGATATTCCACTGCTCTTTTAGTTTTTTAAGTATCTCCCAAAACTGCGCTCTTGCAATAGTATCAACCCCACTTGTCGGTTCATCTAAAAAAAGAATGAGAGGTTCATGCAAAAGTGCCGCTGCAATGGAGAATCGTTGGTTAACTCCAAGTGGTAAAGATGAAGGCAATTCATCCATATACTCTTTAAAACCAAGCTCCAAAGCATACTCTTGAATCTTTTTAAGTGCTTTACTCATAGGGAGTTTATGCATATTAGCAAAATAGATAAGATTCTCTCTTACGGTCATATCATTATAGAGTGCAAAGTGTTGGCTCACATAGCCTATTTTTGACTTGAGTGTTTGTCTGTCATCTCCGCTTTTTATGGTTTTTTCAAGCAAAGTAAGTTCACCTTCATCAATCGGATAAAGACCCAAAAGCATCTTGATAAAAGTAGTTTTCCCAGCTCCATTTGCTCCAAGCAAACCTAAAATCTCATCCCGCTTAAGCTCTATATCTACATGGTCATTTGCTATAAAATTACCAAATTTTTTTGTTATCCCTTTTGCCTGCATAACAACTGGTGGTATCTCAAAAGAGGACTCTCTTTTGGCAATATTTATTTTTGGTAAAAGTGTTTTTCTTTTTAAAGCATTGACAAAAAAGAGCCCCCTCAAGTGTAGGTTCTGCATGTTGTGTATTTAATGGCTCTAGTGAGTAGGTTCGTTTATTGAAAGTGAGTGCTTTTTTCAATGTATCATTTTGCTTATAAACATAAGGACGGATGGAGTCTATAAGCTCTTTATTGCTCCCTTGTGCAATGATTTCACCCTTATCAAACAAAAAGATTTTATCCATTTTGGAAGCCTCTTGCATATAAGCGGTACTCACTATGATGACAGTACCTTCTTCTTTTCGTATGCTATCCAAAATCTCCCATAACTCCAAACGACTTAGCGGATCAACTCCGGTTGTCGGTTCGTCCAAGATAAGCAGTTTGGGACGATGCAAAAGTGTACAAATAAGTAAGAGTTTTTGCATCATTCCACCACTTAAATTTCTGGCTTCTCTTGTCTGAAATGCACTTAAACCTGCCATATGTAAAAGTTTTTCTTTATATACTAAAAACTTTTCATCTTTTTTTAAATTACGAATATCAGCAAAAAACTCTAAATGTTCCTCTATCGTGAGAGTATCATACAGCACAAGTCCGATTCCCTGTGGCATTAATCCTATAAATGGCTTCACTTGCTCTGCCTCTTTTGGTGAATGATAGGCAACACTGTTATAGATTACTTCACCCTCAAAACGAATTACTCCGGCTATGGCATGCATCAGTGAGCTTTTTCCGGCTCCATCAGCCCCGATAAAGCCTATAATTTCACCTCTGTTTGCTCTTAATGAGGCTTTTTTTATACCTACTCTTTTTTTGTAAGCAACAGTTACATTTTTAACTTCTAATATTGACATAATATTTATAACTCTGGTATCTCATTTAATGAAGCCGGTAAACCTTTTCCATTAAGAGAGACAACACCAATGGCCGGAATACCCAGCTTTAAAAGCGGATCAACTTGCAGTGGTTTTAAATGCACGGCAAATACTCTTTGAATTCTATCACTTCGTACACTTACCTCTTTTGGAGTAAACTCTGCCTTTTGAGCGATGCGTACCACTTTTGCTTTTATAGGATGATTTGGATAGGCATCAAGAAAAATAACTGCTTTATCGCCAAGTTTTATTTTTCCGTTTTGAATGGTGTCTATAAATATTTTCAGATACAAAGAGTGAGGATCAAGCAAAGTAGCAACTGGTATACCAGCACCAATCACCTCTCCTTCATTGGCAATTTTCTCCACTGTAAAACCATCAACACTTGAATGAAGTGTCATCTCATTTATGATTGCCTCTACTTGAGCTTTTGAAGCTTTCAGTGCTTCAATGCTATCTTTTAAAGCTTCAATGTTTGCTTTGATAGAAAGAAGTTTTTGTTGTGATGCTTTGGCATCACTCAAGCCAATTTTAGCCAATTTTACAGCTGATTGTGCTTTTTTGAGTTGCTCTTTTAATACAGCCAATTTTTTAGT
>CAZKWE010000007.1:0-26037 GCA_964556545.1 uncultured Campylobacteraceae bacterium
TGTAAAAAGTCTGACATTTGAAATGACAAAAAGACTTAAAGTATATTTGGCAAAACTGGTTGAAAAAAAAGGAAGTGATCTTCATATCAAATCAAATGCCCCGGTTAGAGGAAGAGTTATGGGTGATATAATTGTTATCTCACCTGATATTTTGCTCAAAGAAGATACTTTAATACTTGCAAAAGAATTGCTTAGAAGCAGGTTTAAAGAATTTATTGAGAAAAAAAGTGTTGATTTTACTTTTAAACTTAACGAGTATTACAATTTCAGAGCAAATATATTTTTTCAAATGGATGGTATATCATGTGTATTTAGAACCATTCCAGCAAGAATCCCGACAATAAAATCTTTAAGACTTCCAAATATTGTGTATGACTTTTGTTCTCTTAACAGGGGATTGGTTTTGGTAACAGGACCTACAGGAAGCGGTAAGACAACTACACTTGCCTCAATTATTAACGAAATAAACCAAAAAAGAAATAAGCATATTATTACTATCGAAGATCCCATAGAATTTGTTTTTAAAGATGATAAATGTATAGTCAACCAAAGAGCCATAGGTCAAGATGCTCTTTCTTTTTCAGATGCTTTGCGTGCGGCTCTTAGGGAAGATCCGGATATTATACTTGTTGGAGAGCTTAGAGATATGGAGACAATTGAAACTGCTATTCATGCAGCTGAAACAGGCCATCTTGTTTTATCGACGCTTCATACAATGGATGCAAAAGAGACCATAGGAAGACTTATCAATATGTTTCCGGGAAATGAACAAAACAGAGTAAAATTATCATTAGCATCAGTTTTGCAAGGAGTATTGTCTCAAAGACTTGTAAAAAGGGTAGATGGCGGCAGGGTGGCCGCAATTGAAGTTCTTGTTAAAAATGCCAGAATAGAATCTTTGATAATAGAAGACAGAGAAAATGAAATCCCGGATGCAATAAGAGAGGGAAAGGGAACTTATAAAACTCAAACATTCGACCAAGCTCTTCTTGATTTGTACAAGGCAGGAATTATTTCTAAAAAAGAGGCTTATTTAAATGCAAGTAATAGAAATGATTTAAAACTGCAAATGGATATGTTTGAAGATAGTAAAATCACAGAAGATGAATTTAGGATATCAATTAAGGGGCGTCCTTAAGAAGCTGGTAAGGTGAATTTAGATAAAATCACACCCTAAAATTTTACAAAGGAAAAAGATGTTAGAAGGTATAATTAGAGATAGTATCGGTAAAAAGGCTACAAAAGCCCTAAGACGAGATGGTTATCTAATTGCTAATATATACGGCAAAGGGATAGAAAATATAAATGTTGCTTTTAAAAAAAATGAGTTTATAAAAGCTGTAAGAAATAAAACTCATCTGTTGCTTGATATAAAAGTAGGTGACAAAGAGTTGAAAGTAGCAATACAAGAATATCAAAAAGATCCTGTAACAAATGACCTTTTGCATGTTGATTTGAAAGTTGCAACTCCGGGTATTTTGTCAAAATTTATGATACCGGTAAAAACTGTCGGATTGGCTAAGGGCATCAAAGACAGAGGAGTCTTGATGGTTTCTAAAAAAAGATTGAAAGTAAAATGCACTCCTGAAAATATTCCTGACAGCTTTACTCTTGATGTTACCGACTTGGGAGTAGGGGATTCTATCTTGGTTAGAGATATGCAAGTTCCTGAAAATGTACAAATGCTCGAAGCTGACAGAATCGCAGTTGTTGGAGTTATAAAAGCCAAATAATGATTCTTGTTGTTGGTTTGGGCAATCCTGAACCTGCTTATAAAGATAACAGACACAACATTGGATTTATGGTTATAGATAGTTTTATCTCTAACCTGAATCCTTCTAAAATAAATAAAAGCTCTTTTAACGGTGAACTTTACAAATCTTCCAAAATTCTCTTTTTAAAGCCTCTTACATATATGAATAATTCCGGTTTAAGTATCGTAAATGTTATGAATTATTTTGATGTAAAAAGAGTTATTGTTATACATGATGATCTTGAACTTCCATTCGGAACTATCCGCATAAAACATTCAGGAGGCAATGGAGGACATAATGGACTTAAATCCATAGATGCTCATATTTCAAGAGATTATGATAGAATAAGAGTCGGTATTTCCAAGCCTGAAAATAAACAAGATATAGCAAATTATGTCTTAAGTAATTTTTCAAAAGAACAAAAAGAGTGCCTGTCTAAAATCATATCATATGCCTGTGAAACATTAAAATACCTTTTGGATCACACCGCAGTACAAACGGCAAGCAGATACAATAAAAAAAATTTGTGTGAGAAATAGATGCCAAATTTAAAGATATATCAAAAATATATTTCATTGATTTATATAAAAAACTTTATGATAATATTTTTAGCACTTCAGTTTTTTTATCTTGGTATCGATTTGATACAAAATTTTAAAAACTTGCCTAATTCTGCAAATATGCAGATTCTTTATGCATGGTATACTTTTTTAAATGCTGTCAATTTTACCCTGCCTTTATCATTGGTCTTTGCTATGATAATTTCAAAGTTCAATCTTATAAGAACAAATGAATTAATAGCAATGTATGCATCAGGAATTTCAAAAAATTCATTGATAAAGCCTATATTTTTTACTTCTGTTTTTATAACAATCGCATATATATCGCTAAATTTTACAAATTTTACTTATTCAAGAGAGTATGCATATAATATATTAAACCACTCCAGTTTGTCAAATTTATCAAAGGATCTGTTTTTAAAATACAATAATAATTATATCTATATAGGAAAATTGGATCCTTTTAAAAAGAAAGCTTACGGTATAAGAATATTCAAGATAAAAAAGGGTGATTTAAGAGTAATTACCAAGGCAAAGAGTGCCGATTTCGTGAATGAATATTGGATTTTAAATGATATTCAAATTGTAAGAAAACCACCAATAAAAGAATCCGATGCAAAATTGACAAAAATATTTTACAAACATTATAAAACTTTAAAAGGGTTTAAGCCAAAAATTATAGAAAATGTTTATGAGGGTAAAAACAGTTTTTCGATTAAGGATGCATATCAGGCTATCAAACTGTTTTTATCACAAAATGTTAATATTTCCAAAATAAAGGCATCTTTGTTTACTATGCTTGTATTTCCATTTTTTGCACCCCTGTTAAATATGATTCTTTTTTATTATTTGCCTATAAGTAACAGATTTTTCAATTTGGCATTTGCAAGTTCAATTTTTTTGTTTGTAACTCTGGTTGTATGGGCATTGCTTTTTATGTTGATAAAAATGTCCGTAAACGGTATCGTAAATCCTGAGATAGGCATAATACTTCCGATTTTACTTCTGTGTTCCTTTGCAACCTATCTTTATATAAAAAATTGACCTTAGATTACTTTTGGTTAGGTACTTAATTATCCGTAAAAAATAGATAATTTATCTTTTTTTTGATATAATCTATAATTCTACATAAGTTTTATAAAATAAAAGGTTGATTTAATGATAAACTTTAGAGAATTATCTAAAAAGTATCAAACACCGCTGTATATATATGATTTTGAAAATATAAAAAATAATTATATGGAATTAAAAGATGCTTTTAGAGCCAGAAAATCCTTGATTTGCTATGCAGTAAAAGCTAACTCGAATTTATCCGTATTGAAGCTTTTGGCCGATTTGGAAGCCGGAGCCGATTGTGTTTCAATGGGTGAAGTAAAAAGAGCACTGCAAGCAGGTATTCCAAAATACAAGATAATCTTCAGCGGAGTCGGAAAAAGAGATGATGAAATCGAAGCCGCAATTTTAAGAGATATCTTAATGATAAACATAGAAAGTGAGGCTGAATTTGACAGAGTTGAACTAATTGCGGGTAAACTTTCCAAAACCGCACGCATAAGTATAAGAGTCAACCCCAATATAGATGCCAAAACCCATCCTTATATATCAACCGGTCTTAATGAAAATAAATTCGGCATAGACATTGAAAATGCAAAAAAATTATACATAAAAGCAAAAAATTCAAACTATATGGAGCCAATAGGCATACATTTTCATATAGGTAGCCAATTAACTAACTTAAAGCCCATTGAAGATGCAAGCAGTATTGTAGCCTCTATGATGAAACAGCTTAAAGTTTTGGGAATTGATATAAAATTTTTTGATATCGGCGGAGGAATAGGGATAAAATACAATAATGAACAAACTATTAAGCCATATGCATATGCACAAGCGATTTTGGCAACACTTAAAGGTACTGATGTAACGGTTGTTTGTGAACCGGGGCGTTATATAGTCGGTGAGAGCGGATATTTTTTAACAACTGTTTTGTATGAAAAAGATAACAATACAAAAAGATTTGTCATAGTTGATGGCGGTATGAATGATTTGCTAAGACCATCTCTTTACAAAGCTTACCATGCTATTGAAGCCGTAGAAGTAAAAGGAAAGACAAGCAAATGCGATGTTGTTGGTCCTGTTTGTGAGAGTGGTGATTTTTTTGCCAAGGATATAGAATTGCCAAAGTTAAAACACGGAGATCTTCTTGTCATAAAAAGTGCCGGAGCATACGGATTTACCATGAGCAGCAACTATAACAGCAGAGGAAGAGCGGCTGAAGTTGCCATAGAAGATAATAAAGACAGGCTCATAAGAAGAAGAGAAAAATTTGAAGATTTGATAAGATTGGAAAAAGAGTATCTGTAATGGACTTAAACAAATTAAGAGATCAAATTGATACTATAGATGATAAGATACTAAAACTTCTTGAAGAGAGAATGCGTATTGTAAAAAGTGTTGGTGAATTTAAGCATAAAGTCGGAGGTGCCATATACAGACCCGAAAGAGAGCAAGAAATTATATCCAGACTTAAAGCCCATAAAAAAGGTATTATAAGTGATGATGCCATAGAGGCTATCTATCTGGAGATATTTGCCGCAAGCAGAAATTTGGAACTTCCCGAACGGGTTGCATATCTTGGTCCTAAAGGAAGTTTTACCCATCAAGTGGCTGAAAGTAGATTTGGGGCATATGCAGACTATCTTTCTCTCAGCGGAATTGAGTCAATTTTTAAAATACTTGAAAACAAAGAGGCAAAGTATGGAGTTGTGCCTATAGAAAACAATACTGATGGGATTGTCGGACTTACGCTTGACTGTCTTGGGAAGTATAATTCAAAAATTGTAGCAGAAGTTATTATGGATGTCCATCACTCATTTGCTTCGTTAAATGATTCTTTGGAGAGTATAAAAAGAATATATTCTCATCCTCAAGGATACAATCAATGCAGAATGTTTTTAGAAGAGTATATGCTTTTGGATATAGAGTTTATACCTACAAAATCAACTGCGGAAGCTGCACAAAAAGCTTTGAAAGATCCGAAATCTGCCGCAATTTGTTCAAAAATTGCAGCTAAAATGTATCAATTGCCTATTCTTTTTGAAAAAATTGAAGACAATCTTGCGAATAAAACCAGATTTTTGATACTGAGTGATTTTAAAAATGACAGAGCCAAAAAAAATAAAACTTCTATTTTGGCTAAAACCGAAGATAAACCGGGAGGGCTTGTCAAATTTTTGCAAAAATTCGAGGAAGAAAAAATAAATTTAACAAAAATTGAGTCAAGACCTCTTAAAAACAGCAGTTTTGAAACTGTATTTTATCTTGATTTTGAAGGGTACATAGATGATGAAAATGTACAAAGAGTGCTAAAAAGTGATTATGATATCAAATGGTTAGGAAGTTATGCCATAGCGGGAGATAATGGATAAATAAGTACCGTTGTGATTGACAAAAAGGAGATTTACCGTTGAAATTTAATGAAGAGTTGAAAGATATAAAAACTTACAGTGCAGGTAAGCCTATAGAGCTTGTTGTAAGAGATTACGGCATAGACCCCAAAGAGATTGTAAAGCTTGCAAGCAATGAAAACCCATATGGCAGCAGCCCGAAAGTTATAGAAGCCGTCAAAAAGATATGCGATAAAATGCATTTGTATCCTGATGACAGTATGTATGAATTAAAAGAAGGATTGTCAAAAAGATTTAATGTAGATAAAGAGCAAGTTATAATTGGTGCCGGAAGTGATCAAATACTTGAGTTTGCCACAAGGGCAAAAGCAAATAAAAATTCAAGTGTATTAATGGCAAAGACAACATTTGCTATGTATGAAATATATGCAAAAGGTGTAGGGGCCAAGATATTAAAGACTGCAAGTCACCAACATAATCTTGATGAATTTTTAGATATTTACAATAAACACAATGATATATCCGTCATATTTTTATGTATGCCGAACAATCCTCTTGGAGAGTGTCTTAAAAAGAGTGACATATATGGGTTTTTATCCAAAATAGATGAAGATACTCTTGTGATTCTTGATGGAGCTTATCAGGAATTTGCTTCCTATAAAGACCGTGATATGCAAATTGACCCGAGAGACATTACGGATAAATTTCCAAATGTATTATATCTTGGAACTTTTTCAAAAGCTTACGGACTTGGAGGTATGAGAGTGGGGTATGGCATAGCCAAAGAGGAGATTGTAAAAAATCTAATGAAATTAAGACCGCCGTTTAATATAACAACCCTTAGTTTAAAAGCCGCAGTTGAAGCTTTGAAAGATAATACCTTCGTAGAAAATTCTATAAAAAATAGTTTTATTCAAATGAAAAGATATGAAGAATTTGCAACAGATTTGGGTATAGAATTTATACAAAGTTACACAAATTTTATAACTTTTTTGCTGAAAAATAAAAAAAATTCTACACAAATTTCTAATTCTTTATTAAAAAAAGGTATAATAATAAGAGATTTGAAGGCTTACGGCTTAAATGCTGTACGCATAACGATTGGCAAAACAAAAGAAAATGATAAATTTTTTAAAATTTTTTCATCAGTTTATAATGCAGGACAGTAATGGATTTTAAGGTACTTCTACAGCAAATTAGCGATACAATACAAAAATTAACTCTTAAACAAAAGAGTGTTATAGCTGCTTCTCTTGTGGCTCTTGTGGGCTTTTTGGTATTTTTAGTTTTATACAATGGCAAATCGGGCAGCGGTAACTACAGTATTCTTTTTGACAAAATATCTCCTTCGGATTCTGCTTTGATAATTCAACAATTGGAAAAAGACAATGTGCCGTATAAAATAATAAACGAAGGTACGATAGAAGTGCCAAGCAATATTGTTTATAAAGAGAGGATTGCCATTGCGGCAAAAGGAATTCCAAAAAACAGTAAAGTAGGATTTGAACTGTTTGATAAGCAAAATTTTGGAAGTACTGATTTTGAACAGCGTATAAAATATTTAAGAGCATTGGAAGGGGAACTCTCAAGAACCGTCGAAGGACTTGATCCGATTGAAAAGGCAGATGTGCATATAGCATTGCCAAAAGAGAGTGTTTTTACCCAAAACAGTGTTCCTCCGACTGCATCAGTTGTTGTACATTTAGAACCGTTAACAAAATTATCCAACAAACAAATAGCAGGTATAAAAAATCTTATAGCTTCTTCTGTTTCAAAAATGAAGCCCGAAAATGTAAAAGTTATTGACCCAAAAGGTGTAACACTGGGCAACAGTGAAAATGAATTTGACTCTGATGCCGTCAAAGCACAAATACATTATAAAAACAGTTTTGAAAAATCATATGAAAATAAAATAGAAAAAGTTTTAGCTCCTATTGTCGGCGGAGTTGATAAAGTTGTTGCAAGAGTCAGTATGGATTTTGACTTCAATAGAAAAAGTGAAGTAAGTGAAATTTATGATCCAAATTCAGTTCCGAGAAGTGAACAGAGTGAAGAAGTAAAAAAAGAGGGATCATCTCCGGCATCAACAGGCGGTGTTCCCGGAGCTGTGAGCAATATAGGACCGGTGCAGGGTATGCAAAAAAACAATACTTCAAAAGAGAGTTATACCAAAAGCACTACCACTACAAATTATGAAATATCTAAAAAAGTTTTAAAATCAAAAGGAGAGTTTGCTACTCTAAAAAGAGTTACGGCAGCAGTTGTAGTTGATGGAAAATATATAGATAAAAAAGATAAAAACGGGAAAGTTATAGGAAAAGAGTTTGTAAAATTATCTCCAAAAGAGATAGAGCAGATAAAAAGTATAGTCGAACAAACCATAGGATACGATAAAAAAAGAGGAGATGAGGTAACTGTTAGCAGTTTTGAGTTCAAACCTCTCTCAAGCAATGGCCAAGCTCCTATAACAAAAACTTTTGTTGATAAGTTAAATCTTTATATCTCACCCATAATTCCTATAATAAAATTTTTGATAGCGGTCATTTTACTATTTGTATTTTATAAAAAGGTTATTATCCCATTTTCCAAAAAAATGCTTGAAGAAACTTTTGAAGATCATGAAGAAAGTATACAAAAACAGGTTATTGAAGAGGAAGAGAGTGCAGAAGATACACTTGATAAATTTAGAGAAATGAAAAAGAAAGTAGAAGAGCAATTGGGTATAGAGGGAGAATTTAATGAAGAAGAGGTTAAGTATGATGTTTTGTTGGACAAATTAAAAGAGTTGGCTGATAACAAGAGTGAAGATGTCGCAAATATCATAGAATCACTTTTTAAAAGCGAAAGAGATATATCTCTTAAATCATCTGTCTCAAAGGAAAATAGTTGATAAAGTTAACTAAAGAACAACAGGCAATTTATGATAATTTGACAATGGCGGAAAAAATTGCAATATTTTTAATACAGCTTGGAGAAGATGCCACAGCCAATCTTTTTTCAAATATGGATATTGAGACCATAACGGAAATTTCAAAATATATTGCAAGAGCAAGAGATATCGACAAACAAATTGCAACAGCGATACTTGAAGAATTTTATGCAATATTTCAATCAAATCAGTATATCAGAAGCGGAGGAATGGAGTATGCAAAAGATATACTCTATAGAACATTGGGGCCTGAAGAAGCCCAAAAAGTACTTGAGAGTTTATCCAAATCCATAGACAGTGCACAGAGTTTTAGTTATCTTGATCAGGTAAAACCTCAGCAATTGGCTGATTTTATAATCAATGAACATCCTCAGACTATTGCATTGATATTAGCACATATGGATCCGGCCAATGCTGCTGAAACTATCAGTTTTTTTCCGGATGAGCTAAGAAGCGAAGTAACTATAAGAATGGCAAATTTGGGTGATATTTCCCCGTCAATTATAAAAAGAGTTTCAACCATACTTGAAAGTAAACTTGAATCCTTAACTTCTTACAAAGTTGAGGTCGGAGGTCCGAGGGCAGTTGCTGAGATACTAAATCGTCTTGGGCAAAAAGCTGCCAAATCAACACTTGGTCTTATCGAACAGGCAGATGATAAATTGGCGGCAACTATAAAAGATATGATGTTTACTTTTGAAGATATTATGAAAATGGATAATAACGGTATAAGAGAAATACTCAAAGTAGCCGATAAAAAGGATTTGATGATAGCTTTAAAGGGATCGCCGGACGAATTAAGAGATAAATTTTTAAGTAATATGTCGCAAAGAGCTCAAGACGCATTTTTAGAAGAGATGCAATTTTTGGGAGCTGTTAGAGTTAAAGATGTTGAGGAGGCTCAGAGAAAAATTGTAGAAGAGGTGCAAAAACTTGCCGAACAGGGTGTGATTCAAATTGGTGAGTCAGACGAGATGATAGAGTAAAAGGAGATTTTTAGTGGAAAATGTCATTGATGCCAAATCCATCTCCAACCATATAGTAAAAAAATACAATTTTAAAATTTTAAGCTCCAATACTTCCAAAGAAGAATCAAGCATCAAAGAAAAAGAAGATATTGAACAAGATAATGACAACAAGGCAAGCGAAGAAATAAAAAATGAAGCACCTGCAGAGGTTAAAGATGATTTTATAGCCGAACTGTTGGAAAAAAGCGATAAGATGTCTAGTGAACTTATAAAACTTCAGATGCAAATCGAAGAGGGTCAAAAAGAGTTCGAAGCAAGGCTAAAAAAAGCCGAAGAGGAATCTTATGAAAGAGGAAAAGAAGATGGCTATAACGAGGTAAAAAAAGAGTACGAAGAAGATTATCAGATACTTAAAAAACAATATATAAACTCTATTTCAAAAATAGATAAAGAAGTTGAAAAATGTAAAAAGTATATGGATGATTTAAAAAATGAATTGACTGAAACTTCTTTGGAAATTGCCAAGGAGGTGATTTTAAAAGAGATTTCATCAAACTCCAAAGAGATAGCTCTATCTCTTGCCAATAAGCTTATCCAAGATTTAAAAAATGCTAAAAAAATAGAAATTAAAACAAATCCGAAAGATTTTGAGTATTTACAAGAAAATTTTAAAGATATGCAAAATATTTCAATTTCTCCGGATGAAGCTATAAGCGAGGGAGGAGTTGTACTTATAAGCGATATAGGCAATATTGATGGAGATATAAAAACAAGATTGGAAAAAGCAAAACAGATTATAATGGTAAAACAATGAATTTAAAAAATAAAAGTATAGAAGAGTTGAAAGAGATAAGCTCCAATTTGCGTCATAGAATTTTGCAAGTGGTCAGTAAAAACGGAGGTCATTTAAGTTCTCCTATCGGTGCGGTTGATTTGATAGTCGGTATGCATTATGTTTTTGATGTTAAAAAAGATCCTTTTATTTTTGATGTATCTCATCAGGCATATGCCCATAAACTTTTAACCGATAGAGAAAAAGAGTTTGATACGCTAAGACAGTTTGGCGGAATAAGCGGATATACCAAGCCTTCCGAGTCTCCTTATGATTATTTTGTAGCAGGTCACAGTTCTACTTCAATATCGCTTGCAGTTGGTGCGGCAAAAGCTATAAAATTAAAAAAGGAAAACAGGACACCGGTTGCTTTTATAGGAGACGGTTCTATGAGTGCCGGTATGGTTTATGAAGCACTCAATGAACTTGGTGATAAAAAATATCATGTGGTTATTGTGCTGAATGATAATGAGATGAGTATAGCAAAACCAATTGGGGCTATAAGTAAATATCTTTCTAAAAAAATGGCAGAAAATTCATATCAAAGATTTAGAAAATTTACCGAAAAAATACTTGAACATTTCCCCGAATCCGCATCATATATGGCAAAGAAGATGGAAGATTGGTTAAAACTTATAACTCCGGGAATGCTTTTTGAAGAGTTGGGAATTGATTATATAGGGCCTATTGACGGCCATAACATAGAAGAAATTGTCGAAACATTGAAAGTTGCCAAAGAGTTTAACGGGCCTGTTATAGTTCATGCACAGACTCTAAAGGGAAAAGGATATACAAAAGCAGAAGGGTTTTATGAAAATTGGCATGGAGTTGGGCCGTTTGATTTAAAAAGCGGAGAACCTGTAAAGAAAAAAACAAAATCAAATGCCACTTCACTTTTTAGCAATGCATTATTTGAATTGGCCGGCAAATATAAAAATATTGTAGGAGTTACCGCAGCAATGCCAAGCGGAACGGGACTTAAAAAATGTATGGATGCATATCCGGAAAGATTTTGGGATGTGGCCATAGCTGAACAACATGCGGTAACTTCTATGGCAGCTTTGGCAAAAGAGGGTTTTAAACCATATATTGCCATATATTCTACATTTTTACAAAGGGCATATGATCAAATCATACATGATTGCTGTTTGATGGCACTTCCTGTTGTTTTTGCAATAGACAGAGCAGGAATTGTGGGGGAAGATGGCGAGACACACCAAGGGCTTTTCGATATATCATACTTAAGAATTCTTCCAAATATGACACTTTTTGCCCCCAGAGATGAAAAGAGTATGAAATATGCGGTAGAATTTGCCTATCAAATGAAAACACCCTGTGCTTTTAGATATCCAAGAGGAGAATTTTTAGACTCTTCAATGTATCCTCCCAAACCATACGAGCTTGGCAAATCTCAACTTTTAAAAGAAGGGGAAAATATACTTTTTATAGGATATGGCAATGGTGTAGGAAGAGCTTGCCAAACAATAGAAAAACTTGATAACAGTTTAAACCCTGCCATACTTGATCTTGTTTTTATCAAACCGCTTGATAAAGATAAACTTTTAGAACTCTCCAAAAAGTATAAAAAATGGTATATTTTTAGCGATAGTATGAAAAAAGGCGGAGTTTACTCTGCGATATTGGAATTTTTAAATGATAATGATATAAGAGATATCAAAGTTATAAGTTTTGAGTATGAAGATGAATTTATCCAGCACGGCAATACGAAAGAAGTGGAAAAAAGTCTTGGAATTTTACCGGAGCAATTGGCAAAAGTTATAGATAGGGAAAACAGGAATTAAAGTTTGAATTGTTAAAAAAATGGGAGAAAATCTCCCATTTTAAGGTATTGTTCGTTTATCTTTTTTAAGTTTTTATAACTCTTCGGCATGTTTTTCAAGATATTCTGCGACACCGTCAGTAGAAGGCTTCATTCCCTCTTCGCCTTTATGCCATCCGGCAGGACATACTTCGCCATACTCATTTGTAAAAAGCATTGCATCAACCATTCTAAGCATTTCATCTATATTTCTTCCAAGAGGTAAATCATTTATAACCGCATGTCTTACAGTACCGTCGGTATCTATAAGAAATGAACCTCTCAAAGCTACACTGTCATTTAAAAGTACATCAAAATCTCTTGCTATTTGTTTGTTAAGATCTGCTACGAGAGGATATCTTACCTGACCTATGCCTCCTTCGCTGACAGGGGTATTTTTCCATGCAAAGTGTGAAAATTGTGAATCAACCGAAATGCCTATAACATTTATACCTCTACTTGTAAATTCATCCAATCTGTGATCAAACGCTATAATTTCAGACGGGCATACAAAAGTAAAATCCAGCGGATAAAAAAATACTACGGTACCTTTTTCCCCAAAATTTTCATAAAGATTAAAATCATCAACTATTTCATTGTTACCCAAAACTGCTGTTGCAGTAAAATTTGGTGCTTTATTTGTTACGATCATTATATTCTCCTAAATGATAAAATTTATTAACAATAAAATTATATCACAATAAGATTAAACTAATTTTTAATTAATTTATTAGATATTTTAAAGAAGTAAAATTTAGTAGTACTCTTAAATAATTTTTGATATAATATTACAAAAATTATAAAAGGTATTTTATGGCAAAAAATTTTTTATTTACGAGTGAATCCGTAACAGAAGGTCATCCTGATAAAATGGCTGATCAGATAAGTGATGCGGTACTTGATTATATCATTGCAAGAGATACAAAAGCCAGAGTTGCATGTGAAACGCTTTTGTCAAACGGATATTGTGTTATTGCAGGTGAAATAAAAACAACAGCTTATGCTCCTATGCAGGAAATTGCAAGAGAAGTTATCAGAAACATAGGCTATACTGATGCAAATTTCGGTTTTGATTACAGAAGTGCGGGTGTTTTAAACGGAGTAGGAGAACAAAGCCCCGATATCAATCAGGGGGTTGATCAAAAAGATGGTGAGATAGGTGCCGGTGATCAGGGGTTGATGTTCGGATATGCCTGTAGAGAAACTGATACTTTGATGCCTCTTCCTATATATTTGGCTCACAAATTAACTCTTGGCTTGGCTCAAAAAAGAAAAAGTGGGGTATTGCCTTTTTTAAGACCTGACGGAAAGGCACAAGTTAGTGTAAGATATGAAAATGGCAAACCAAAAGCTATAGATACTATAGTTATATCTACTCAGCACTCTCCGGATGTTCCGTACTCTAAACTGAAAGATGCTGTTATAGAAGAGATAGTACTTCCGGTTTTACCAAAAGATATAGAGTGTGATAATATAAAATATCATATTAATCCAACAGGAAGATTTGTAATAGGCGGACCTCAAGGTGATGCCGGATTGACAGGAAGGAAGATTATAGTCGATACTTATGGCGGTTACTGTCCGCATGGAGGAGGAGCTTTTAGCGGTAAAGATCCTACCAAAGTAGATAGAAGTGCTGCTTATATGGCAAGATATATAGCAAAAAATTTGGTAGCCAGCGGGGTTTGTGATAAAGCCACTATACAGCTTGCATATGCCATAGGTGTTGTTGAGCCGGTATCAATCATGGTAAATACGGAAGGAACTTCAAAAGTTGATGATGAAAAGTTGGAAAAATGTATCAGAGAAATTTTTGATTTAACGCCAAGAGGAATTATTCAAGAGCTTGATTTATTAAAACCGATTTATTTAAAAACTGCAAGTTACGGACACTTTGGAAGAGAATTGCCTGAATTTACATGGGAAAAAACTGATAAAATAAATAATATTCAAGAGTATTTGGGAATTTAATAACTGTTTTATTTTAAATTTGATATAGTTTTTTAAATTTTTTAAAGGAGAGAAAATGGCAGTAAAGATTACAGATATATGTATAAGTTGCGGTGCTTGTATAGACGAGTGTCCTGTTGAAGCTATTGTTGATGATGAGGATAATCCGACAGGAGAAGAGATATATTATGTATATGCTGATAAATGTGTAGAGTGTGTTGGTCACAATGATGCTCCTGCTTGTGCTGAAGCTTGTCCTACTGAAGGTTGTATAGTTTGGGATGAATGCAAAGAGGGACAAACCTGCAAAGAAGACAGAGGCGAGGTTGGTACACCGGTTGTCGAATAACTTATCATATCTTATAAGCAAACAGAAAATAATTTTCTGTTTGCTTTGATAATGGGTACCTCTAATTTTATACTGCTTTATTAAAAATATTTTTTATTTAATCTTTCTCATAGCATTTTTTTGATATTATCCCATTCTTAAAAAAAATTATGGTATAATTATCGGCTTTAATCAAAAAGCTTTTATTATACAAAGAACGGAGAAAAACTAATGGAACAAACATTATCAATTATAAAACCGGATGCTGTTAAAAAAGGCGTCATAGGTAAAATTGTAGACAGATTCGAAAGTAACGGGCTTAGAATTGCAGCTATGAAAAAACTTGAATTAAGTAAAAAAGATGCCGAATCTTTTTATGCAGTACATGCACAAAGACCTTTTTTTGGTGAATTGGTTGAATTTATGACAAGCGGTCCGGTAGTAGTGATGGTACTTGAAGGCGAGGATGCGGTAGCTAAAAACAGAAAACTTATGGGTGCCACCAATCCCAAAGAAGCTGAAAAAGGAACCATAAGGGCTGACTTTGCCCAAAGCATTGATGCCAATGCCGTACATGGAAGCGATAGTTTGGAAAATGCAAAAAATGAGATAAATTTTTTCTTTGCAAAAAGAGAAATAAGTTAAAAAATAAATTAATATAACAATATTTAAGGAGATAAAATGGCAGTACCAAAGAGAAGAGTTAGCAAAACAAGAGCTGCAAAAAGAAGAACACACTATAAACTTACTTTGCCAAGACCTGTAAAAGACAGTGACGGTACTTGGAGAATGCCACACCATATAAATAAAACCACCGGCGAATATAAAAGTAACTAATGCAAATCATAGCTATCGATGCAATGGGAGGGGACTACGGTTCTGCTCCTATCATTGAAGGAACATTGCAAGCTTTAAATGAAAAAAAATTTAAAGCTGTACTTGTTGGAAAAAGAGATATCATCGAATCTCAAATCCCGCTTAGATATAAAGACAGTGTAGAGATTGTCGAGGCAAATGATGTCATAGAAATGAAAGATTTGGCAACAGATGCACTAAAAAGAAAAGAGAGTTCCATTTATAAAGCAGTCGAATTAGTTAGAGATAGAAAAGCAGATGCTGTTGTTTCGGCAGGACACAGCGGTGCAACAATGAGTTTGGCGACTTTAAGAATAGGGCGTATAAAGGGAGTATCAAGACCGGCAATTGCCACTCTTATGCCTACTGCTCTTCAGGGCAAATATTCTTTGGTGTTGGATGTTGGAGCAAATGTTGATTCCAAACCCCTTCATTTATTTGAGTTTGGTGTTATGGGCGAAGCATATGTAAAAGATGTGCTTGGCATAGCCTATCCCAAAGTAGGTTTGCTTTCAAATGGCGAAGAGTCTTCCAAAGGTAATGAAGTTACCAAGGAAGCTTATAAAATGCTTGAAGTTATACCGTCCTTTAAAGGTTATATAGAGGGAAATAATATATTCGACGGTAGTACGGATGTTGTTGTCTGTGACGGTTTTGTAGGTAATATTTTATTAAAAACCAGCGAAGGAGTAGCAGACTCCATAAGCAAAATTATTAAAAAAAATGTAAGAAAATCACCTTTGGCAATAACCGGTGCAATTCTAATGAGAAAAGTATTTAAAATACTGAAAAAACAGGTTGACTATGCAGAATATGGTGGTGCACCATTGATGGGAATCAACGGATGTGCTATAATAAGTCACGGAAAAAGTAATGCCAAAGCAGTTAAAAATGCAATATTCCAAGCGATTAATTTTTCCAACTCCAATATAAATAAAGATATAGAGGAAAAACTAAAAGAACTCAAGAGTAGCATTGTCTCTGAGGCCCAATAAGGATTATAACATGTTTGCTTCTTTAAAATCCATAGGTGCATATGTACCAAAAAAAATACTCACAAACAAAGATCTTGAAAAAATAGTAGATACGAGTGATGAATGGATAAAAAAAAGAACAGGTATAAAAGAGAGACATATAGCCGAAAAAGACGAATCAACAAGTGATTTAGCTTACAAAGCTGCCAAAGTGGCAATAGAGCGAGCCGGTATTGAGAATAAAGATATAGATGCTATTATTTTGGCAACTATCAGCCCGGATTATTTTTGTATGCCTTCGACCGCATGTTTGGTGGCGGAAAAACTGGGAATAAAAAATGTAATGGCATTTGACATTAGTGCAGCTTGCAGTGGATTTGTTTATTCGTTGTCGATTGCCAAATCTTTTATAGAATCGGGTTTGAAGAAAAATATCCTTGTTATCGGAGCAGAAAAGTTAAGTGCAATAACAAATTACAAAGATAGATCTACCTGTGTTATTTTTGGTGATGGTGCCGGGGCAGCTGTCATAGGTGCCAGTGAAGATAAAAATGAAGCTATTTTAGATGTTATGGCTTCATCTGATGGTAAATATGCCGATCTTTTGATAACTCCCGGCGGAGGTTCAAAATATCCTGCATCATTTGAAACTGTAAAAAATGAAATGCATTTTATGAAAATGGCAGGAAATGAGACTTTTAAGATTGCAGTTAAAACTCTCACGGAAGATGTTATTGAGATATTGAAGAAAAACAATTTAACTTCAGATGATATAGACAGATTTATTCCTCATCAGGCAAATTATCGTATAATTGAGTATGTAAGAAACAAATTGGATTTTCCGAAAGAAAAAACAGTACTGACTGTGGCAAAATACGGTAATACTTCAGCAGCCTCAATTCCAATGGCTATAAATGACGCTTACGAAAACGGCAATCTCAAATATGCAGACCTTATGTTGCTTGATACATTTGGCGGAGGACTTACATGGGGAAGTGCTTTGGTGAGATTTGCCCAAAAATAATCTTTGCCATAGCTATGAAATATACAACCGTTTAAACTCTTTTTTTACTCATTTAAACTAAAGCTGATTGTTACAACAATAACAATATCTTTAGGTGGCTTAGGAAAGTTTTTACTTGCTTTAATGATTATTTTTTTTGCGGCTTTGCTAAGAAATCTTTTGTAGGGGGTTATCTTTTTTATAATTATATTTCCTGATTTTTTAAGCAAAAAAACTACTTTTAAATCACCTGATATATGCAATTTTCTGGCTTTTCTCGGATAGAATTTCTCATCCTTTATAGATGAGAGAATTTTACTGTAGTTGTATTTTAAATACTCTTTTTTAATATCAGTCTTTGGAGTAGGTGAAGATAAAGGTACTGTTTTTTTCGGTATGTTTTTTTTCGGGATAGAAGATAGTGCGGTATTGATTATAACACTTTTTTTTATCGGTTTGACGGTCTGTTTTTTGGTTGTTACTTGTTTTTTAGGCATAGGCTTTGGCTTAGGCTTAGGCTTAGGCTTAGGCTTTGGTTTTGGTTTAGGTTTAGGTTTAGGTTTTGGTTTTGGTTTAGGTTTTGGTTTAGGTTTTGGTTTAGGTTTTGGTTTTGGTTTTGGTTTTGGTTTTGGCTTAGGTTTAGGTTTTGGCTTAGGTTTAGGTTTGTGAGTATTTATTTTTTGCTTTTGTATCAAAATTTTACAAACTATTCTGCTTTCTTTCGGTTTTATCTTTTTTGTTGTTACACTTTTGAAACTTAGAAATATTAAAGAGGCTATAACAATATATATAAAAGATGTTGTAATGAAAGAGGAAAAGTATCTATTCATGTTTTGTTATGATTGCGATATTGGTATAATCTTTCTTTTTTAAAAGATCTATAACTTTGACAAAATTATCAAATTTTGAGTTTTTATCGCAGTTTATGTTAATAGGTGTATTTTTTTTATATGAAATTATTTTTATAGTGAGTTGGTTTAGAGTAATATTTTTTTTATTAAAATATAATGCACCATCTTTTTTTATAGTTATGGTTATATTTTCTTTATTTTTAATTTTATTTGAACTTTTTCCTTCACTTAAATCCACAGGAATCATACCTTTGGCTATAAAAGTTGCTGTTGTCAAAACAATAACCAGCAAAACCAGCATAATATCTATAAAAGGTACGACATTTATAGAATTAAACTTGTCTAACTTCATCTATCATATCCCATTTTGCCAAGATAACTTCTATTTTTCTACTTAAATGATTGTAAAACATTACGGCCGGAATTGCCACCACCAAACCCATGGCAGTTGATTTTAAAGCAAGAGCCAAAGAGGTCATTATAATTTTTATATCCATTGTACCACTTTGGCCCATTGCGTAAAATGTGATAATAATACCGAATACAGTACCAAGTAGTCCTATATAAGGTGCATTGGATCCAAAAGAAGATATGATTGTTATGTGGTTGGTCAAATCAATTTCCAACTGCTCTTTTTGTTTATAATTTTTCAACTTTATCTGTCTGAAAAACAGTAATCTTTCTATGTAAAACCATAAAGAGATAAAGCTCATAAGAGCTAATGTGCCCAATACTCCATAATCAACCAAATTCTTTAAAAATCCAATATTCACCAGATAACCCTTTAAAAACTGTATTTAAAATTTACATACAAATAACGGCCGGGCTCATTAAGAAGCATAACATCTCCGGTTGAGCCGGCAACAAGATTTAAGTCTTTATATGTATTTGATACGGCATAAGCTTTGTCAAATACATTATCAACGCCCACAGTTATATTGAAGCCTTTATAAACATCTTTGCTTGCTTTAAGATTTAGGATTCCCCATCCGTTTATCTTTTGTTCTCCATTATCTTCGTCGTAATGAGTCCACTTTTTAGAAGCTATAACCTCTGCTTTTAATGAGAGTGAATCATCATAGTCATAATTCATACCTATATTTGCCTTTACAGGAGGAATGGAAGGAAGATCAGTATCTGTTTGGCCCGGCAAAGGATGATCTTTTTTTCCTCTTTGATATGCTATACCATAATCAATATAAAAACTATCTGTCGCAAAATAGGTTCCGCTAAATTCCGCCCCGTAAATTTTTGCATCAATATTTTGATATTGTATTGCAGTCGAATTATATACTATAAAATCTTTTAGTTTGCTATAAAATACTTTTGCTTTGAAAGTTTGATTGTCGTAAGTTCCTTCAATTCCAAGATCAGCTTCATAGTTTTTTGTTTCGTTTAAGTTTGGATTTCCTATCAGGCGACCTTGGGTTGTTCCTGTTAAATCTTTTCCTCTATCATGTGATTCTTTGGCATCCGGTACTCTTATGGATTTTCCTATCCCGGCAAAATACTTTAAAGAATCGTTTAAATGATAATATCCGAAAATATATCCGCTTAAATCATTATAAGTTTTATCCGGATCGCTGTTTGAGGCATCTATTTTGGTATGATCATATCTTATTCCGCTATTTAACTCAAATTTTCCATAATTTTTTTTGGCTTTTGCAAATATTCCGAAATTGGTTGTATCAACATCGGGTATACTTTTGTTTAGTGCAATAGGGTTGGTTGTATATTGTTTATAGTATCTTCCGTCCCAATTTCTTTTGCTAGCATCTACTCCTGCAATAAGTTTTAAATCATTAATGTGAAAATTATTGGAAATTTTTGTTCCGTATATTGTAGATGTCATAACATTTGCCACGGTGCCGGCCGGTCCTGCACTCATCTTTCTGTACTGTGTTGTCATAGGATGATCAACTGTGGAATAATAATACTCAAATTTAAGTCTGTCGGAATATTTTCCTATATTTTTTGATATAAATTGTATATTATACAAGTCCGAATCATCTGATATGGCATCCATAGGAGTTGAAGGATATAAAACATTATCGCTTCTGTTGCCCGTATAACCAAGTCTTATCTCGTTATTATCATTTATATTGATATACAATTTTCCCATAAAAGAAGTTTTTTTATAAGCTTCTTTATCAAAATCCGAAGATTTGTACTGTTTGGGAGCATTTAAAGTACCGTCGGTCGCAATTTCCAACTGTTGGGCAAGAGTGTGGTTGTTACCGTCTTTGTACTGATCGCTTTGTTCCGTGGAAGCCCCTATAAGTACTTTTACTCTATCGGTACCCCCGCTTATAAATGCTGAACCTTTTTTATATCCCCAACTTCCCATATTGAAGTTGACATTTCCATGTATGTTTTTTGTAGGTTGGTTTGTTGTTACTTTGACTGCACCGCTAAGAGTCCCGAAATCCTCAACATCATAAGGGCCTTCTATAATTTCCACATCTTTTATGTTGTTGGTAATAATATGAGATGTAGGAGGGTCCATTCTGTTTGGACAGGCACCGTATATTTTTCCACCGTCAACTATGATATTTATATCATCTTTTCTTTGACCTCTTAATATAATATCATTCGCAATACCGCTTCTTCTTTGAATAGTAATGCTTGGTACCGTTTTTGTCAAAGCATCTGCCAAATCCGCAGATTTCAAATCTTCTCCGGCAACATCCGTAACTTCGGTTTTGATAACCGTACTTTTAACATTTACCTTGCCGATATCTATACTATCTGCTGCAACAAGAGAGCTTATGGTGGCAAGTGATAATGTAAGAATCATATTTTTCTTCATCTGTTTTTCTCCTTAAAAAAATAATTTTAGTATTTTATAAAGCAAGTGTTAAATATTTATTAATTAAGAGTACTTGTAATTTTTAGTATATTTACCAATGATTTAACAATATCTACTATAATTCAACTAAAGTTTATAAAGTGGAGTAGAAATGTTAAAAGTTATAGATAATATAAAAAAAGAGATAAAAAAAGTTGTTGTCGGACAGGATGAAATGATAGAAGCTTTAATAATCGGGCTTGTTTGTGACGGACATATACTTCTTGAGGGAGTTCCCGGACTTGCCAAGACTACTACGGTTAACTCTTTTGCAAAGTCTTTAGGACTTGATTTTAAAAGAGTGCAGTTTACTCCCGATTTGCTTCCAAGCGACATTATAGGAACGGAAATTTATGATCCTAAAAATAATGAATTTCGTATAAAAAAAGGCCCTGTTTTTACAAATATACTCTTGGCAGATGAGATAAACAGAGCTCCGGCCAAGGTTCAGTCAGCCCTTTTGGAGGTGATGCAGGAGAAACAGGTAACAATTGCCGATAAAACATTTTTGATAGATAAGCCGTTTTTAACTCTTGCTACTCAAAATCCCGTAGAACAAGAGGGTGCTTATAATCTACCAGAAGCCCAACTTGACAGATTTATGCTGAAAGTTGTTGTCGGGTACAATACAAAAGAAGAAGAAGTGCTCATTGCAAGAAGAGTGGCAACCGGCACTTATGAAGATATAAATCAGGTGGCAACCAAGGAAGATATAGAAATTATAAAAAAAGAGATCGGCAAAGTTCATATAGATAAACAGGTTGAAGAGTATATAGCTACTTTGGTTTTTGCTACAAGAGAGCCGGAAAAATATGGTCTTGAAGAGATAAAAGAGTATATTGCTTTTGGTGTAAGTCCAAGAGCTTCAATAGATCTTTATAAAGGATCAATGGCATATGCTTACCTTAGAGGAAGGGATTTTGTAACTCCTGTCGATATAGCTCATCTTGCAAAAGAAGTTATGAGACACAGGTTGATTTTAAGCTATGAAGCCGAAGCGGAAGGTATAAACAGTGATGATATTATAGATAAAGTCATCTCTACTGTACCAATGCCCTAAACAACTGAAAAATGGAGAATAAGTGAGCAAAGATATAAGGTTTAAAAAGATTATTATAAAAGCCAAAAGAAAGATATTTAGTGAAATTGCAGGCAATAATCTGTCTCATTTTGAAGGAGAAGGTTTTGACTTTGTTGAGCTTAGAGAGTATCATTTTGGTGATGATGTCAGAAAGATTGACTGGAAAGTTACCGCAAAAAAGCAAAAACCGTATATCAAAATTTTTCGCGAAGAAAAAGAGTTAAATGTTGTTATAGTTTCACTTCTTGGCGGAAGTGTTTACTTTGGATCAAAAAGATTTAAACAAGATGTTATAGCGGAGCTTTTTGCACTTTTGTCTTTTTCAGCCGTTAAAAATCAAGACAATTTTAGTTCCGTTATCTTTGCAGAGAGTATTGAACATTATTCAAAGCCGACCAAAAAAATATTTGGTGTGTATAAAGAAGTTGAAGAGATTTTAAAATTTGATCCTTTGGGAAAAGATATCAATTATAAAGAATTGGCACTATACCTAAGAAACAGGATAAAAAGAAGATCTATTGTATTTTTGCTTGGTGATTTTATCGGGGATATTGATTTGTCAATGCTTTCTAAAAAGCATGAAGTCATCTCTTTGATAGTAAGAGATAAGTTAGAAGAGAATCCGCCGCCAATGGGATATATTAATTTAATGGATCCAAGCAGTAAAAAATTTGTGCAAATGGATCTTGATGAAAAAAGTTTGAAAAAATATAGAAAAATGATTATTGAAAATGATGATAGGCTGTATAGACATTTTATAAAAAACAGAATTAGATTTACCAAAATTTATACAGATGATGATCCGTTTGTAAAAATATCCAAACTCTTTAGCGGGGTATAAGCTGATGCATGAATTAAAAGGATTAAGAGACATAAAAAATTTGGTTGAAATTCCTGATATGAGTTTTTATATATTTTTAGCTTTGATTATAGTCGGGATTTTAGTTACGCTTTCACTTTTTATTTATATAGTTGGTATTATCAAAAAAAGAAAAAAATCAAAAAGAAAGCTTTATATTCAAAGATTAAAAAGTATTGGATTTAAAGATTCCAAAAAAGCAGCTTATGAGATAACCAAATATGCCAGAGTTTTGGCAAAAACGAAAGAGGAAAAAGATATATTTTATCAACTTTTAAAAGAACTTGAAAGATATAAATATGTTAAAAACCCTCCGGTTTTTGATGAAAAGAGCAGAAAATATTTAAAGCTGTTTTTAGAGGTGTGTTGTGGATAGAGTAGTTTTTGAATATCCTTATGCAATTTTTGCCATTATACCTTTTATCATATGTGCTATTTATTGCAAGGCAAGATTTGATGCGATTATATTTCCGCATACTTCTCTTTTGTCTTACGGAATCAAAAAAACATCATTTTTACCCATTTTAAAATGGATAAGCATTGTTTGTATTGTTGTTGCATTAATGTCTCCCGTAATAGAAAATAAAATCGAGATAGAAAAAAACAAAGGATATGCCATAGGGTTGCTTCTTGATATAAGCCGTTCTATGAATGCACCGGGATATACAAACAAGTTTGCAATAGTAAAAAATATCGTAAGAGCATTTATAAAAAAGAGAGAACATGACCAAATGGGTATAGTTGTATTTGCAGATTTTGCTTATGTGGCTTCCCCTTTGACTTATGATAAAAGTATGCTCTTAAAGATACTCAATCATCTTGAAGTGGGAATGGCAGGCAACAGATATACCGCCATTTATGATGCACTTTTTTTTGGAGGAAAACTCTTTGTTCACTCAAATGCAAAAAGCAAAGTTATTATATTGTTGACTGATGGCGAAAATAATACTCAAAGTGTACCTTTAGATGTGAGTCTCAGACTTCTTAAAAAATATGGTATAAAAGTTTATACCATAGGCATAGGCACAAGAGGAGATTTTAATCAAATGGAGCTTGAAAGGATTGCAAAAGCTACCGGAGGTAAATTTTTCCAGGCAACTTCCAAAGAAGAGTTGAAAGATATATATACTCAAATAGACAAACTTGAAAAAAGTGAAATAAAGAGTGATAAATTTATACAAAAAAATTATCTTTTTGAATACCCTTTGTTTGTTGCATTTTTTTCACTTTTGCTTTATCTTTACTTGATAAATAAAAGGGGAAATGTATGATATTTTTAAAACCTGAATATTTATATCTTATGCTGATACCTCTTTTGGTGTTGATTGTTTTAATTATTACAAATAAGTCTCAGACAGATAGATTTTACTCAAAAGAGGTGTTAAAAAGGCTTAGGATAAGTGATGGAAGTATAGGACAAAAAGGAAGAAATATATTTTTGTTTACAGCACTTATATTGATGATTATAGCTCTTGCAAGACCAGTGCTTCCCAAAGGTGAAGTAAATATCAAAAGCAGTACGGTTGATATACTTTTGGCAATTGATGTATCAAAATCCATGCTGTCTGACGATCTTTATCCAAACAGGCTTGAATTTGCCAAAAAAAGGGCTATAGAATTTATGAGAAGTTTTAATCAAGCCAGATTTGGTGTAGTTGCTTTTAGCAGTGTGGGATTTTTGGTTTCGCCATTGAGTGATGATATACCAACAGTAGAGTATCTTGTAAAAAATTTAAATACGGATTCGTTAAACCAAAAAGGTACTGATTTGATGACACCTTTGGAATTGGCTAAAAAGTTTTTAAAAAATGAAAAAGAGAAGGTTTTAGTGATTTTTAGTGATGGTGGGGATAGTAAAGATTTTTCAAAAGAGATAAATTTCGCAAAGAAAAATAATATAAAAGTCTATGTGTATGCAGTTGGAACAAAAAGAGGAAGCACTATCAAAGAAAATGGTAATGTTTTAACTGATAAAAAAGGAAATATAGTCATAACCAGGCTAAATGAAAATATTAAGGAATTAGCTCTTCAGAGTGACGGAGCTTATATAGTCGGTGATTATAGCGGCAAAAGTATAAGATTACTTGAAAATGCCATAAAACAGAAGATATATGAAACAAACAAGAGAGAAAAAAAGATAAAAACCTATAAAGAGTTGTTTTATTATCCTTTGTGGGCAGCTGTTTTGTTTTTACTTTTCGGATTTAGTTCAATGCCAAGAAGAAAATTAATAAAAATTACTCCTGCCGTTTTTTTGGCTTTTATATTTTTAACTCCATCTTTAAAAGCTGTATCACTATTTGATTTTCAAGTGATTAAAAAAGCAAACAATGCATATAAAAACGGAGATTTTAAAAAGAGTGAAACTCTGTATAAAAAATTGTTAAAAGAGAAAAATACTCCTGAAATTCATTATGACTTGGCAAACTCTCTTTATAAGCAAAAAAAGTATAAAGAAGCATTAAACGAGTATGAACAGATAAAATCAGACAATAAAGAGTTAATGTTTAAAAAATATTATAATGAAGGCAATGCCAATGCATATCTAAAAAAATATGATAATGCAATAAAATCATACAAAAAAGCTCTTCAGATAAATCCAAGTGACAAAGATGCAAAACATAATCTTAAACTTATAGAAAAACTCAAAAAGAAAAAAGAGCAAAAACAAAACAAAAAAAACAAAAAAAACAAACAGAACAAAAATAAAAAACAAAATAATAAAAATGGTAAACAAAATAAAAACAATAAAAATGACAGAGGTAAAAACCAGCAAAATAAAAACAGCAAAAAAAATTCACAAAAAAACAATAAAAATAGTGATAAAAACAAAAAAAGACAAAAGCAAAATAAACAAAATAAACAAAATAAAAAGAAAAATACTAAAACACAAAAAACAACAGAAGCGAAAATAGTGGATAAAAAAGCTATGAGTAAAGCCGAAGAAAAAAAATGGACACAGATACTCTTGGGGAAAAATCCAAAAACTTTACCGTTGGAGTTAAATACGAAATCACACAAG
>CAZKWE010000008.1:0-7185 GCA_964556545.1 uncultured Campylobacteraceae bacterium
ATGCACCATCGCCACAATATCCCCCTCCTCATCACGGGGGTAGTCTACTAGCACCTCATGCTCATACACCTCCACCTCATCAACCAACTCTATCTCTTCGCCCCTGTTCTCTCTCTCCACAAAATCCAAAAGATGATAGACCAATGCCTCTGTCTCCAAAAACAAATCAGCCCTCAACACCCCCTGAGGTACAGCCCCCACCTCAATAGCAAACCCATGAGGTGCAATAGAGTCCACAAACGCATTCTCTATGTCCCCTTGCCATCTATAGATTTTCAATTTGGGTTGCATCCGACAGAGATAGGCTATCGCCCTCCATGTAACATCACTCTCATTACTCACCACAATAGAAAGCCCCATATTGGAAGTGGTACTGTGCAAATCGACAATAAAATCCACATTGGGATGCGTACACCCCTTTTTACCAAGTAGCCCATTTAACTCTTTTGCCCGTTTAGCCTCATACCCATCAAGCCCCTCATCAGCCAAATCACGCAACCCAAAAGAGCGATTTAAATCATGGTCAATATAACGCCGAACCTCTTTAATCGCCTTTTCATTCATCCGTTGAGTTATCGTCTCAAAACTGCTACGCTTCACAAGGTTTGGATTTTTTTGCCACTTTTTTACAAGATAAACCCCTGTAAGTTCATTACCATGCGTTCCACCTGTAATTGCTAGTTTTTTTATCATTTATGTTTCCTTTTACTTTTCATCTTTAATCAACAACTCCCCATTCGCTCCAACCTCTTCTCTTTTTTCAGACTGTCTAGTGGTTATAAAGGATGCCTCCTTATATATGGTCAAACTCAATGATAACAATTATAGCTAAATTCAATAGAGTTCTGTGCAAATTTTATCTTCTTGTTCTACCTGTCCTCAGGAGGATTAACCTCATTTTATAACCTCTATAAATTCCATAACTATTGATGTATGCAGATATCTATATCAACATCATAAACATACTGTTTATCTATCTTTTTTTAGCGATTCCAACTCTTCCACATTCCTATACCAAAGGACACCAGTCTCTTTAATTGTAAGAGCTATATAAGCTGTAGACCCTTTTTAAAGTCTGAAGATTAGGGGTTTAGAGGGGTTAAATACACTGTTTAGCCCATTTATTGTACTTTTTAGCCCAACTAAAACACCTTTTCGCCTATATAATACACTATAAGACTATTTAGGTGTATAACCTATTTTAACTCTATTTTTCAGAAAAATAAATAGCTTATAGGCTCTTTTAGATTGAATTTTTATCTTTTTAAAAAATTAAATACTCCTTTTCGCCCATTTATTACACCATGAAATATAAATGGAGTATTAATAAAAAACATAATATAATATGCTATTAATTTTTATTAGGATAAAAACAATGAATACAGACTTAACAAAACGAAATCATGCACGACAGTCACATCTTATTATTAATGCAAAATATGGGTTAACTGTGAGAGAGATTAATATGATTTTGACTCTCTTAACTGCTATTGACAAAGATGATAAAGATTTCAAAGATTATATATTTACTCTCTCTGATTTTAAAGATAAAACAGATATTACCATGACAACAAATAATCTAAATCAGGTGATAAAGGGATTAATGAGTAAATCATTAGAGATAAAAGTATCAAATACAAACTGGAAGATGTTTAATTGGTTCTCCTATTTTGAGTTTAATAATGGCGTGATTACTTGTAGATTTGATAAAGCTCTAAAACCATATTTATTAGATTTAAAAAAACGATTTGTAACCAATGACTTAAAAATGCTTTTGCGTATGCGTTCTAGCTACTCCAAACGAATGTATCTATTATTAAAAGAGTATTCAAAAATAGGTTCAAGGACTTTTAATGTTGAGGAGTTGCAAGAGATACTAAAAGTACCAAAGAGCCATCAAGAAAGATATAGCAAATTTAAAAGTGATGTTCTAAAACGAGCTGAAACAGACATCAATAAATTTACAGATTTGGAGATAAAATTAAGTGAGAAAAAAAGAGCTAAAAAAGTTATTGAGATAACCTATACCATCAAAAAAAATCACACTGACTTAAAAACTTTCATAAGCATAATCAGAGAAGTCTATACAGAAAAAATACTACACTTTTCAAAAGATAACAGACCTATAATCTGCAACAAAAAAGGGTTTTTATATTATGGTGAGGATAAGAAAAAAGCATATATAGACCAAAAAGAGGCTCAAAAGCTATGGGAGTATCTGCATGAAAATAGAGAAAATCTATATATCTTCAAAAAGAATTCAGAAGAGAATATGAGATACGCTTATACCTCTAGTATGGGCATGTTTAAAGAGTATCTCAAAGAGAAGTTTGTGCATAAGAAGATAGCTAGGCTTAAAAAGGGTGATGACTCTTTTGATATTTCTATATTTCCTAATGGTAGGCTCTATGATATGAGTGGGGAGAGTTTGAGTGAGGATGCTATAGTTCAGATTTGGAAGATACTTTATCAGATGGGTAAGGAGGGGAAATTGGATGTTTTTGAAGGGGTAAGTTAGATAATGGAAGTGGAGATAGGCATGGGGAAATTAACCCTAAAACTTATAATCAAGGCTTACCCCATAATATGGATAACTAATCATATCCATACCTTTACTGTAATCAATAGATAGATTTAAAGCATCTCCATCTTTTAAAGTTCCCCAGATAATCCCAATACTCCAAAAGGTCTTAAATCTTGATGTATCTCTTCATTTTGAACACCTCCTATACTGATTTGAGAACCAAACTCTATAAAATCTTTTTGCTTAAATAGATGTTTAAACTTTTTGAAATAGAAATTTTTTACTAGCTTCCTCTTCTCTATCTTGGAGTTGCAAAATATCAGCATAAACTACTTGATACTCCAAAATAGAAAAATTGTTCAAACAGAGCATGAATATAGATATGGGAAAGAGAAAAGTCTAAAAGAGTATTTTAAAGATTACAAAACTAGAGATGAACAAAATATAGCTATAATCAATGCGATAGAAGATGACTATAAATAGGTTGGGGTGGCTAGATATTTGAATATTAGTGACTCGGCTATTTCTAAAGTATTCTCGGTTATGAGTAAAAAAGTGGCTATTCATGACACGGTACTTTAGTTTCGAAAAATCGCAGTATCCACATGTTCTTCTTCCTGTGTTTTGTTATGTTTTTTTATTTCTATACAAATACATTTTTAGGATAAAATGCCTTGATAGTTATCATTCCTAAAAATAAATATAATGCTTTTATTAATGAAAATTCTAAATTTAATATTATTGTAATTAAAAAAGACATTGATGTTGAAAATAAAAACCATCCAAATAATAATATTATCAATAACAGTCCAGCTATAATTATCGTACCTATTGCATTACTACTCATTTTCAAACCTTTTTAATTCATTTAAAATCGCTTCTATTTGTCTTCTATGGATAAAGGTATGCATAAACATAAAATTATTCCAATCAAAATTATTAAAGCTTACAAACCAAGGATGTGCTTTTGTCATTTTTGACTGTTTTTTAGGTAAATTTATTATAAAATCATCATAATCTTGATAAAACTCTAAAAAATCCTCAAGTTGATTTGCCTTATTCTCTTTTGGTTTAACATTTTCAATTTTTATGTCAAACTCAACCTCCTGTTCCTTAGACAGAGTTTCTATTACATCTTTAACTAAACTTCCTGCAATTACTAAATGCTCTAAAACCTCATTTACTGAAAATTGTCTACTGTTATCCTCTATGGCAAATGTTCTTTTTATTGACATCTCTTGTTGCAATTGTTTATTTGAAATATTATTAAGTAGTTTTTTGATTATTTTTACTTCTCTTTTGATGAGCAATCTTGATATTGTCCAATTCATAGTAATTCTTACAATTGGAACTAAAAATACTCTTATAAATAATCTTTCAAATTCAGGTAATCCTGCACCTGCTTTTTCAAATTTCATCTCATAACTCCTTATGTTTGTCAAATTATACAAAGAAAAAAATCATAAGTCATTCACAAATGTTAATTTTTATACTCTTTTTTAATCTACTTAAATGTTGTGGTGTTATACCTAAAAATGTTGCGATATGGTATTGTGGCACTTTTTCTAAAAGGTATGGTGTTTCATTTATAAAATTTTCAAATCTCTCTTTTGCTGTTTTTGTTTGTCGTATTATGATAGAGTTATGAAGATAGGTATAAGCTTCTTGATTTATCAATCTTCCAAATTTATTGCCTATTTTAGTTTTATCATATAAAAATTCTAAATCTTCATAATCTATAACAACTACTTCACAATCCTCTAGTGTATCAATAGCTAATTTTGACGGAGTTTGATTTACAAAACTTTCATAATCTCCAATAAAAAGATTTGTTATGTAAGAATTATCATCATTAAAATGAATTGCCCAAGTATTATCTTTACCATTTTCATCCAATATGAAAGTACGAGCTAATCCACTATTTACAAACATAATTTTTGATGAAATATCACCAATACTATGAATAATATCACCCTTTTTAAAGTATTTAATTTTTAGTTTAGATTTTATAATATTCCAGTCTGTAGTATTTAATGAAATATATTTTTGCATAAAATCTTTATATTTTGAAAACATATTTACTCCATTTTAAGTGAAAGGTGATTTTACTGTAAACATAACGACTGACTTCACCGACAGGTTTACCTGTTCGGTGCTAGGCTTTGTTGTATATTTTATCAAGATAGTTTAAAATTTGTTCTACACTATCTTCCAATATATTATTATATATGGTAACACAAGTATAATTGTATTTTTCCAGAATAGTCTTCGCATTATCAAATAGCTTAAGCTCTTTAAATGATGTGTTTTCAATTTCGAATCTTGTTAAATTTTGTCTATTTTTTAAAATCTCTTTTATTTTTCCTTCAGTCATAGTTATAAAAAAATAGATATCAGGTTTTTTAAATTTTAAATTCAACTTCAAAACTTCTTCTATATCTATCCCATCTAAAACCTGATAAACTAACGAAGAAGCAATGTATCTATCTGTTATGACAATATACCCATCATTAAGTTTTTCTTCAATTTTCTTTATATGATAATATCTATCTGCTAGTATCATATAAGCAAGAGGATAACCTTTGTATTCATCTATATTCTCTAAATCTTTTATAAATTGTCCTATAGTTGAATTTGTTGGTTCTTTTGTTAAAAAAACTTTATCATATTTTTGTTGTAGTCTTTCATATACTAATGTTGATATAGTTGTTTTCCCAACTCCATTAGCACCATCAATGCTAATAAACATTATACAATTCTACTTTAGAAGATATTATACTTTGAACTTTTTGTATGTAGCTATTTTCTTCCTTTCTCTTATATACTGCAATATATGAAGGATGATAAATATTATGAAATTCTATACTTTCTAAAATATCAACTATTTCTTGGTTAGTCTCTTTTTTGAATTTTTTTGATTTTAATTTATTTAAAACAAAATTTGAAACTTTAGATCCAAGCAAAAATACAATTTTAGGCTTGATTGTAATAAATTCTAAAAGAAGATTATCAAAACAAAAATTCATTTCATCTTTATTTGGATATCGAAGCTTATTATTTTCATCTAAAGGAGCACATTTTACTAAATTAGTTTTATAGAAGCAATCATGATTTGCTTCTATCTTTTCAATTATTTTTCCTGTATTTGTGTTATTTTCCAAGGGTCTTTCATTTTTTATATCTTTTACAATTTTAGCAGATAAGCCAACCCATATAACACATGTATTAGAGTAATTTGTATCTAAAAGCGGTGCTTGATTATGACATAAATTACAATTAGAACATTTTCTTAACATATCTATCATCTTATTTTTCCTTATTTAATTTGTTGATTTTTTCAATATATTCAAATAATATTTTATCATCTTCCTCTGAATAATTGCCTGATGTAAAATTAAATTGTAACCGACCTATCTTCTGATTTAAAGTATCATTAGTTTTTGTATTTATTTCTGAAAGTTTTTGACCAAATAAATCATAGTAAAGTTCTGTTCCATGATAAGGACGAAATTGAAAAACACTAATTCTAAAACTGACCCCACATCTAATCGACTCATTTTTTAAATAATTTGCCAATTGGTAAGTTAGTTCAAAGTCTTCTTTTGTTTCTTTTGGAAATCCCAATATGAAATAAGCTTTAATATTTATTCCTACTTCAAACAATTTTTTAATATTTTTTTGTATTATTTCGATATTGCTAAATTTATGAATACTTTTTAAAATTTTTTCTGAACCAGATTCTATACCTATAAAAAGTTCAAAACAACCACTGTTTTTTAATTTTTTTAAATCATTAATAGAAGCTTTGTTAAAAGATAATGTATGTGCCATAGAACGCCATTTAAGATTAAAATTATTAAATATTTCAATCGCTTCTGATATAGTTTTATTGTCTTTTAAAAATAAGTCATCTAAAATTCTAATAGAATCTAATTTATCATACTTTTTTACTAAACTATCAATTTCTTGAATAATACTATTTTTTGTTTTAGTTCTAATTGTTAAATGTTTGTTTAATGATTTAGCTGCACCACAAAAGGCACAGTTATAAATACATCCTCTACTATTAATCAAATATGCTTCATAAAAATTATATTTTTTGTGAAAAATTGGTTCATTTTTAAAAAAATCTCTTGTTAAAGGTATATTTGAAATATCATTAGGGTAATAATATGAATTTTTATCAACTTTATATATAGTTCTATTATTGTCACAATAAATAGGATCTTCTTTGTTTTTATTTAGAACAATATCCGATACAATAAAATCAGCATCACCTATAATCATTATTATTTGATTTTTAGTTGAAAAATTTTTTATATATTCTTGTAGAGATAAAACAGCCTGTCCTCCTATAAAAATATTTGTTTTAAATTTAATAGATTCTATGATTTCTTTAACAAGCTCCATATTGGTAGTAAATATATTTAATCCTATAAATTTTGGTTTTTTATTATTAATAATATTTATTATTTCTTTAGATGATATATTTTCTGATATACAATCAATTAGTTCACACTCTATATCATTTTTTTGTAAATTTGTAGCAATATAACCTAAACCAATAGGTGGTAATGAATCTTCATCATAGTTTTCTTCGGCTATTTTAAATAATGGAGAATTTATCAAAAGAAACATTTTTTACCTTTTATATACAACGA
>CAZKWE010000009.1:0-85937 GCA_964556545.1 uncultured Campylobacteraceae bacterium
TGCGATAACCCCTACAAGGCTCATTTGTTTTTTTGCTTCACCGGAGTTATCAGTAACTTTTTCCGGGGCAAAAAGTAGGTATAAAACAGCAATCGGTGTTAAAACAAACCACAAGATCATTACTAAAAGTGTGCTTGAAGCTGTATTGTTTGCTCGTTTTACAGTTGCGTTTAACATGATATAAGCTACTATAAATCCTAATATCATAACTACATATGCTCCGGATTTATCCGGAGAAACCGACTTTACCAAAAACATACCCGCAATAAAAATCGCAATAGGCACTATAAGCCCATAGATTAGATAATCTTTCCTATTTAATTCACCTCTTAGCGAAAACATTTTACTCAGAACTGACATATTTTTCTCCTTTTTAAGTTGTTTTGTAGATATTCATACCTCAAAGCTACTTTTGACAAGCCCAGGGGCTCTCTTTGCAAAGTCTATCAAGAGTATTCTGAGCACCGGTATCTCCCTGCTTAGCTGCTTTAAGAAGCCATTGATATGCTTTTATTTTATCTTTTTGGATACCTAAGCCTTCGATATACATAATTCCTAAATTAAATTGAGCATTTACATTTCCATGTTTTGCAGCAAGTCTATACCACTTTATAGATTCTTTATAATCTTGCTTAACACCTTGCCCATTATAATATAAAGTTCCTAGATTGAATTGAGCAGTCTGATTTCCTTGTTTTGCAGCAAGTTCAAACCATTTTTTTGCTTCCTTTAAGTCTTGTTGGATACCTTTTCCTTCGGCATACAATATCCCTATTTCAAGCTGTGCTTCAGCCAATCCTTGTTTGGCAGCAAGCTTGTACCACTTTGCGGCTTCTTTATAACGACCATTTGCGGCATATATATAACCTAATGTTATCTGTGCTTCAGGATTGCCTTTTTCTGCTGCACGCTGAATTAACTTTGCTGCAGTAGTATTATCACCATTTTTTGCAGCTTCTAAACCTTTTTCAAAATCCCCTGCAAACAAACTACTAACCAATAAAACCACCAATAATAATTTTTTCATTGCTTTCCTTTTGATATTATATTACTTATTATTATCACAAATATTTTTCTGTTTGTGTAATAACTTCATCGATATTATACAAAAATAATCCCGGAATTGGATTTTTAAAATATTTTACTTCCAACTCTACTGAATAACCTATAATCCCTTTTTTATAGCAAAGTGGTCTTGGTCTATATGCCTTGTTTTCTTTTTCCCAGTTGCAAAATTGAACTATATTGTTAAAATTGTTTATAGGAAATCCTGAAAGATTATTCATACTTTCAGCCGTGATAGCAAAATAGGAATATCCCAGTCTTTTCCCATGTACTGCGGCAGCATAAAATGTTTCTGCAAGTTGATAGTCTATTTCCTTTATAGATTTGCTTACTGCACTGGAATCATTTCTAATCCAAACTGTTTTGTTTTCTTTGTTTTTAGGGGTTATAACTGTTATCTCATTTTTTAATGGTTTTGGTGTTTGTGCTTTTTGAAAAGTTGCAGGAGTACAGCCACCAATAAGCAGTAAAAAAGCTGTGCCGATACATATATTTATCAACTTTTTCATTGTTTATCTCCCAAAATATTATCTACTTCTTTGTCAGATAATTTTGGATTTTTATCACCAACTAAAAATTTATTCATAAATACCGTTTTACCATTTTTTAATGTTATTTTATACACTTTGATATAATATTGATCAGCATACAAACTCATTATGTAAGGGTCTAAAGCTCCTACCAATAAGCCGATTCCTAAACCTGTCGCTCCGGCATTAAGTCCTTCCCCGATAAGTCCTTTTGCAAGATTTGCCGACTGGTTGCTTAAACCGTTAGCAATTCCGACAACTCCATAAGCGGCCATGTTTTTTTGTATCTCTTCAAAGCTTTTTGTGTACTCTTCATATTCTCCAAAAAATATCACCTCTTTTTGTTGAACTTGCAAATCAGAGTACGGTTCACTTTTGTTTATAAAAACTTTATAATCTGCCATAAGGGCATTGAAATTCAACAACAAACCGATAAAAATAAATTTCATAAAACTCCTTTATGTCTTATAAGACAGTGTAATATAAGAAATTGCCAAAATATTATATCGAAGATACACTTATATAAAAATAATGTCTTATAGAAGAGTGTATATGAATACAGAAGAAGTAGAAAGGTTTTATAAAAAAATAGGAAGAAACGTAGCCAAATATAGAAAAGAAGCAGGGCTTAGCCAGTTGGAGCTATCTTTAAAAATGGGCTACAAATCTATCTCTATTGTTTCCGCTGCCGAAATATATTACAAAGGAAAACACTTTAATTTAGAGCATTTACTAAAAATTGCTGAAATCTTAGATATTGATATTTGCAAACTACTTGAATAACTTTTGAATATTTGAAAAATCTATTCCCTCTATATCTAACTTTTCAATAGCTTTTTTTAATTCTTTTATATTTATTTTAGAATATCGGTTTTTATTTTCACTACTCCCAACATGCCCCATTATTTTATCAACAATAGAATCTTCAACTCTACCAACTAATCTTGATGCAAAAGTATGACGAAATGAATGAAAATCTGCTTTAATTTTATCGTCATTGAGTTTTTCTGGTTTTATCCACTCTTTTTTAAAATTTTTATTATTAAATTTTTTAGAAAATGCTTGTCCGTATCCTTTATTATTTGTATAGTATAATTGAGGGAAAACCCTTTCTTCTTTATTGCTTTTTAACTTTTCAATATATTTTAAAAAGCCAAGTTCTATTAGTTTAGAGTGTATAGGAACTATCCTTTTCGCTTTTTTATTTTTAAGCTTTTGTTCTTTGTGAGTTTTATCAATTCTAAAATAATAGATATTATCTTCTACCTGTATATCGTCTAAATAAAATTGAGAAATTTCATTAATTCTCATTCCTGAAAATAGTCCAATGAGTGGTATATATATTCTATCTTGTTCATTTTCTATATATTTTTTTAATTTTGTGCTAAACCAAGAACTATTATTAAATAATGTATTCAGTTCCTCGTTATCAAATGGAAATCTCTCTTGTTCTTCTTTGTCTAAAATTCTTTGGATTTCAGCTCTTGAAGGCATTATGTATTTTGTATTAAGTCGGTTTTTATCAAGCCTTTCAATCTCTACTGCATAATCCAAAAAGATATTTACTCTTCTAATTTTTTCTAATGCTGTTTTTAAAGAAATTTTGTCATATTCTTTCTCAGATACAATTTTAGCTAATTCAAAATAATTATTTTCATAATTTTTTATGAGTTCAATATTTTTTTTATTTGTTTTTGGAGGGATATTTTTAATAGTAAAAACAAAATCTTGCATATCTTCAGCTGTTATATCTGCAAGATATTTTCTTCCTACAACTTGCAAAAATATACCTATAGGCTCTTTATATTTGTGCATTTCTTTTGTGTCATTATTTTTGACCTTGTAAAAATCCTCTAAAATCTCATGGGCGGTTTTTTCATAAAGTTTATTGGTTTTTGGAAGTGCTTCAATATTTTTAACCTCTGTTTCATGATGAAGTAAATCGGTATCAAACCTCTCTTTAGCTCTTTCATAATCCTTTTTTAAAATTTTTGCTTCAGTTTTTAGTAGTTCAATTCTAAAAAATTTCTTCTCTTCTTCTGTCAAATTCTCATATAACTCTTTATCTATGCCTGTTCTTTGAAAGATTCTCTCAAACAGTTCAATATATTTTTGGTTATGCTTTGAAAAGACAGCCTCTTTTAGGGTTTTAAGCCACTTTTTTATACATTTAGGATGTCCGCCGTCTCTAATGTCTCCGTTTTTCTTTTCACATGTAAAATCACTATGTCTATCTTCTTCTAATTTGCTATACTCTTTAAGTGCTTCTCTCTTATACTCTTGTAAAATATTCTGTATCTGACTTATATTGTTCATAATTTCTTCTTTAGATAAAAATTTCAAATCTATAAATAAAGGCTCTGCATATCTTAAAAAATATGCTACTTTCTGTAATGCAATTTTACCATTTTTAGTTTTTAGGCTAAAAGTGAAGTTTGTAAGAGTAGAGGGAATCTTCCTTCTAAAATAGTAAGTTCCATTTTGCTTGATAATGTATCGCACAATACCACCTTTAGTATCATTGGTGGTGCAAAAAAGTATCACTGATTGAAGATTTGCTCTTTTTAGTTTGTGTAAATACCGTAATTTAGGGGAGTTTATGAGGTAAGTGGTGCGGATGAGAGGACTTGAACCTCCACGCCTTGCGGCACCAGATCCTAAGTCTGGCGTGTCTGCCAATTTCACCACATCCGCACACAATAAAATGGTACGCCCGTCAGGATTCGAACCTGAGACCTACGGCTTAGAAGGCCGTTGCTCTATCCAGCTGAGCTACGAGCGCCTGTAAAGCAAAGTTAATGGTACGCTCGAAAGGAGTCGAACCTTCAACCTACGGATCCGAAGTCCGTTGCTCTATCCAATTGAGCTACGAGCGCTCAATAATGGGGTGGGAGATGGGACTCGAACCCACGGCCCTCGGAACCACAATCCGATGCTCTAACCAACTGAGCTACACCCACCATGGATGGTCGGGGTGAGAGGATTCGAACCTCCGGCCCCCTGGTCCCAAACCAGGTGCGCTAACCAGACTGCGCTACACCCCGAGCTGCTACTTTTTACATTTAAGAGCGAAATTATATAAAAATAGAGCTTAATTATCCATAAAGTAATCTCTTGAAAATGTACAAAATTCTAAAAAAAGTCTATTTTTATACTTATTTTTATGATAAATAAGATAAAAATCTCTCTTGAAATTAAAATTTTTTAGTTTTACTTCATACAAAATACCATTTTTTATTTCATTTTCAACACATATTTTTGATATACAGGTTATAGCATCTTTATTGTGACACAGAACTTTTTTTATACTTTCAAAACTTGAAAATACCAACTGATTTTTAAGCTCCTTTTTGCTTTGTGCTATCTCTTCTAAAAATATTTCTCTGGTGCCCGAACCCTCTTCTCTTAATAGCCAAATTTTATCTGATAAATTATCTATATACATTTCTTTGTTTTTCAGTCTCTTGTCTTTTGTAACAGCCACAAGTTCATCACTTCTTAATTTTTGCATACATATCTGTTTGTTTTGGATTTTTGACTCAATAAAACCCACATTTATTTCGCCTCTTAAAATCATATCCACTATCTCTTTGGAATTTCTTGTAGTATTGGTTATAGTTGCATTCGGATATCTGTTTTTAAAATCAAATAAAACTTGAGGTATAATATAATCTCCTATAGTTCTGCTTGCGGCTGTATTTAATTCTCCTAAAAGCGACTCTTTTTTAAAAATCGCCGTAGACTCAAGCAGTGCATTATAGTGAGATTTTGTTAATTTTTTAAAAATTTTTCCCCTCTCGTTAAGCACTATGTTTTTTCCTATCCTATCAAATAATTCTTCACCAATCTTTTTCTCAAGGGATTTTATGGCAAGAGATACGGCAGATTGACTTAGTTTTAGCTTCAAGGCAACTTTGGCAGTATGATTTAACTCGGATAGTGCAAAAAATATTTCCAATTCTCTAAAAGTCATTTCAGTACTCTTTTGATTAGTTTTATTTAATATTATATCATATTTGATTAATTTTACAAATATATGAAAATATTATACAATTTAATAAATTTGAAATACAGGAGAATAAATGGCATTTTCTAAAGAAAATCGAGCAAACACATTAAGCGGTATACTTTTTGTAGCACTTTTTTCAACTTCGGCAACCTATATAGCTGATTTTTCATTTTTGAAAAATTTAGGTATCAGCCCTCTGATTGTCGGCATCATACTTGGTATGGTGTATGCAAATACGCTTAGAAACAAATTACCGCAAGAATGGGTACCCGGTATACATTTCTCAATGAAAATAATACTCAGAGCAGCAATTATATTTTATGGTTTCAGAGTCACTTTTCAAAACATAGAACAAGTCGGAATTCCCGGTATCATTACAAGTATTTTGATAGTTACACTTACTTTTGTTATAGGATATTTTACAGGCACCAAAATACTTAAACTTGATAAAGATACTTCTATGCTTGTTAGTGCCGGAAGCTCCATATGCGGTGCGGCAGCCGTATTGGCAACCGAACCTGTTGTCAAAGCAGAGCCGTATAAAAGTGCGGTAGCGGTTGGCACGGTTGTAATATTTGGAACAACAGCTATGTTTTTATATCCATATCTTTACAAAGCAGGATTTATACCATTTGAAGCCAAAGATATGGGTATTTATATAGGAGGCACCATTCATGAAGTAGCCCATGTTGTAACTGCCGGAAACGCTATAGGAGACGAAACAGCCAAATATGCCGTTATAGTTAAAATGATAAGAGTTATGATGATAGCACCCTTCTTGCTTGTTTTAGGTTACTGGCTTGCCAAAAAAAGAGAAACGAGAATCACAGGACAAAAAAACAAGATAACAATACCATGGTTTGCCGTATTTTTTATAGCAGTAGCAGGATTTAATTCTTTGGATATAGTTCCTCATATGCTTGTAAACAATATCAACAAAATAGATACTTTTGCATTGACAATGGCTATGATCGCAATGGGTATGGAAACCAATATAGATAAATTTAAAAATGTCGGTTTAAAACCTATATATCTTGCTTTCATACTTTTTATATGGCTGATTTTCGGAGGATTTTATATCGTTAAATTTGCTTTGAATTTTTAATATGTTAAAATATAAAGAAAATTAACCATGGGGAAAATCAATGAAATTATTCGGAACTGACGGTGTAAGAGGAAAAGCAGGAGTAAAACTTGATGCCATGACGGCAATGAGGCTTGCTATGGCGGCAGGCATTTACTTTAGAAATGAATCCATCAGCAATAAGATAATAGTAGGTAAAGATACAAGAAGAAGTGGATATATGATAGAAAATGCTATAGTTTCCGGTCTTACCGCGGTCGGCTATGATGTTATCCAAATCGGACCCATGCCTACTCCAGCCATTGCTTTTTTGACTGAAAATATGAGATGTGATGCAGGAATAATGATAAGTGCTTCACACAATCCTTTCTATGATAACGGAGTAAAATTTTTTGACAAAAATGGAAACAAACTAAATAAAAATATAGAAAAAGAGATTGAAAAAATATATTTTAATAATGAAGTTATAAAATCAAATCAAAAAACACAAATGCAAATAGGCTCATCAAAAAGAATTGATGATGTCATTGGCAGATATATAGTTCATATAAAAAACTCTTTTCCAAACAATATGACTTTAAACGGTGTAAGAGTTGTAGTTGATACCGCAAACGGTGCGGCTTACAAAGTTGCTCCTACAATTCTAACGGAGCTTGGGGCTGAAGTTTTTGTTATCAACAACAAGCCCAACGGGAGCAATATAAATCAATCATGCGGTGCCCTTCATCCTGAAGCTCTTAGCGAAGAAGTAAAAAGAGTGCGTGCCGATATAGGATTTGGGCTTGATGGTGATGCAGACAGACTTGTAGTGGTAGATGAGCACGGCAATGTAATTGATGGGGATAAACTTCTTGGAGCATTGGCTTTTTATCTAAAAGAAGAAAACAAACTATCCGGCAATGCCATTTCGGCAACAGTTATGAGCAATAAGGCATTAGAAGACTTTTTGCTAAAAAAAGATATCTCACTTTTTAGATGTGATGTGGGAGATAAAAATGTTTTAGAGGTTTTACAAAAAGAGGGGCTTAATTTTGGAGGAGAACAAAGCGGTCACATTATCTTAAGTGACTATGCAAAAACAGGAGATGCCCTTGCAAGTGCTTTGCAAGTTTTGGCTTTTGTTCTTAAAAGCAATAAAAAAACTTCCGAAGCTTTTGATATTTTTGACCTTTATCCGCAAATTCTTGAAAATATTCCTGTCAACAAAAAAATTCCTTTGGAAAAAATTAATGGATATAATGAACTTATCAAAAAACTTGAAAAAAACAATATAAGACACCTTATAAGGTATTCAGGAACAGAAAACTTGCTTAGAATACTGCTTGAAGGAAAAGATGAAAAAAAAATCTTAAAAGAGATGGAGGTTTTAAAAGAGTTTTTGACAAGTGCTTTAAAGTGATAAAATCTATATGGATATTTGCTCTCTCGGCAATAGGTATATTTGTAATTGATCAAAATATCAAATCTATCTTTATAGACGGTTACAGCTACTATGGCGAATGTATATCTTTTATATTTACTTACAATAAAGGTATAGCATTTTCTATGTTTTCATTTCTGGGAAACAACTTAAAATATATACAGAGTATTTTACTTGCGGGTGTAGGAGTTTATATTATTTTACGAAAAGATTTGTTTATAAAATACTCTTTGCCGCTTGGCATACTTTTTGGAGCCGGAAGCAGCAATATATTTGACAGATTTATACATGGCGGAGTGGTTGATTATGTATATTGGCATTGCGGTTTTAAATTTGCTATATTTAACTTTGCCGATGTTATGATAGATTTATCTGTTATTATCATTTTATTTATAACTTACAAGCACTCAATCATTAATTGGACTCTTAAAAAACGATAATTTTAATTTAAGGAAAATTATGCCGAGAAAACCACGAGTAGATGTTGCGGGATACCATCTAATTATCAACAAAGGGGCTGCCGGAAGAAAAATATTTTATGAAGAAGATGATTATAAAAAATTTTTAGAAATTGTCTGTACAAGTGCAAAGCTTTATGGCTTTACAATACATTCTTATTGTCTTTTGCATGATCACTACTATCTGCTTGTTGAAACCAAAGAAGAAAATATATCATTATCCATTAGATATATCAACTCAAACTATGCCATATATTTCAATAAAAAATATAATAGAGCAGGGCATTTGTGGCAGGGTAGATACCAATCATGGTATATACTCAATAAATCATACCTTGATACACTGGTACTTCATATAGAACAATACCCTATAAAATATCACTTGTGTGACAAACTTGAGGATTTTAAGTACTCAAGTTATAGATCTTTTATAAACCTTGACAAGCCTATTTTATGCCTGCAACAATCTTTTATCTTTAAAAAGTATCAGGACATTGACAAAGTAAAAGCTTTTTTTGATGTACCCATAAGAGAAAAAAAGTTAAAAGATATTATTGAAGAGTTGCAAAAAGTAGTAAACTATAAAAAAAATACAAGCAATAAAATGCATAAAAGCTTGGAGGAACATTTTGATCTGATTTTAGGAAAGAAAGAGCGTAACCAAAAGATATATGAAGCATACCTTGACGGTTATACTCAGACACAAATTGCCAAATTTTTAAATATTTCTCAAGCTACAGTTTCAAATATCATTAAAAAACTCCTCCAAAACAATAAGCCCGATATAATTTGCATTTAAATCCTTCATTGGGTACAATTTCACAATAAAAACTCAAAATGAGTAATAAAAAATAAACTTGTTGCTATATTGCACCAAGATAACTATAGGAGAGATTTTGAAAAATCTGATTATTGTTGAGTCTCCTGCCAAAGCAAGAACCATAAAGAATTTTCTCGGAAAAGAGTACACTGTCATAGCAAGCAAAGGCCACATAAGAGACTTGCCAAAAAGTTCATTCGGCATAAAAATTAAAGATGGTTCATTTGTCCCCGAATACAGAGTTAGCAAAGACCATTCAAAAACAGTAAAAGAGATAAAAGAATTGGCCCAAAAAAGCGATACTGTCTATATCGCAACAGATGAGGACAGGGAAGGGGAAGCTATAGGTTATCATATAGCAAAAGCCATAGGGAAAGATCCAAGCTCACTTCCAAGAATTGTATTTCACGAAATTACAAAAAACGCCATTCAAAAAGCTCTTCAAAATCCAAGAACTATTGACACAAATAATTTTAATGCCCAGCAAGCCAGAAGGCTTCTTGATAGAATAGTAGGATATAAATTGTCTCCTTTACTTGCATCTAAAATCCAAAAAGGTTTAAGTGCCGGAAGAGTACAAAGTGCGGCCTTGAAGATAGTAGTCGACAAAGAAAGAGAAATCAGAGCATTTAAACCTCAAGAATACTGGAGCATAGAAGCCCTTTTTAACGGCACCATAGATGCACTTTTGATCGAATTTGAAAAAGAAAAAATTTCCAAAATGAGTATTAAAAACAGTGAAAGAGCAAGATATATAGAAGATATTTTAAAAAATGAAAATTTCAAAGTATCCGATATCCAAACCAAAGAGAGAAAAACAACAACCCCTCCTCCTTTTATGACTTCGTCTTTACAGCAGGCGGCATCTAACCAGCTTGGTTTTTCTCCTAAAAAAACTATGATGATAGCTCAGACACTTTACGAAGGTGTTATGACGCACAAAGGAAATATGGGTGTTATAACCTACATGAGGACTGACTCGCTAAATATTGCAAAAGAAGCCATAAAAGAAGTCAGAAAAACCATAAAAAGCAAATTTGGAGAAAATTATCTAAGTGAAAAAGAAAAATATTACACAACCAAATCAAAAGGTGCCCAAGAAGCACATGAAGCCATAAGACCAACCAACCTTGACTTTGATCCTCAAATCGCAAAACAGTATTTGAAAAATGATGAACTGAAACTTTATACTTTGATTTACAACAGATTTTTGGCAACTCAGATGAAAGATGCCGTTTTCCAAACACAAAATATAATTTTCAAAAGCAAATCTGCCAAATTTAAAGCAAGTGGAAGATTGCTAAAATTTGACGGTTTTTACAAAGCAACAGGATATAAAGAAAAAGATAAACTTTTACCAAAACTAACCATAGACGAAAATGTAGAAAAAACCAAACTTGAAGCTTTGCAGCATTTTACTGAGCCTCCATCAAGATATTCAGAAGCAAGTTTGATTAAAAAGCTGGAATCTTTGGGCATTGGAAGACCATCAACTTATGCACCAACCATATCTATCCTGATAGCAAGAAAATATATAGAAATTGAAAAAAAACAACTTATACCGACTGAAATTGCCTTTAAGGTTATCTCTCTTTTGGAGGAGCATTTTAGCAATATCGTAGATAGCTCTTTTACAGCCGCGATGGAAGAAAAACTTGATGAGATTGCAGAAGGCAAAGAGGATTGGCAAAAGATTCTTTGGGATTTTTATGGGCCTTTTATAAAAGAGATTGAAAAGGGCAAAAAAGATATAAAAAGTCAAAAAGTAGTTGTTCCGACAGGCGAAAAATGCCCTGAATGCGGAAATGAACTTGTTATAAGAAAAGGACGATTTGGAGAATTTATTTCCTGCAGTGCTTTTCCAAAATGCAAATATACAAAAAATATATCTGCTCCCAAGAAAAAAGAGAGTATCAAAACCGGCATAAAGTGCCCTGAATGCGGAGGAGATATAGTAGAAAGAAGTTCAAGAAGAGGAAAATTTTACGGATGTTCTAACTATCCAAAGTGTAAATTTGTTTCAAACTACCTGCCGACTGATAAAAAATGCAGTAAATGCGGGGGTATAATGGCACAACGAACTTATAGAAAAAAAGAGATACTTGAATGCATAAAATGCAAGCATCAAGAGGAGATAAGTTGAAAATAGGGATAGTATCCGACAGTCATAAAAAAATTGATTTGTTAAAAAATGCCCTGAAAAAACTCAAAGATGATGGAGCAGAATTTATCATACATGCCGGGGATATAGTATTGAAAGAGTCTCTTGAAGTACTTAAAAATTCCGGCTTACCGTACCGGGCAGTATTTGGCAATAATGATATGGGGCTGCTAAATTTAGCAGGAATTTATAATATAGCCACCGAGCCTCATTATTTTAAAATAGGAGAAATGAGAGTAAAGCTTATGCATTACCCCTACTATCTCAATAATGATGTAAATTTGATTGTTTTTGGGCATACACACTACTTTGAATGCGAATTAAAGAATAATACTTTATATATAAATCCCGGTGAAATATGTGCAAGAAAAAAACCTGTAAGTGAATTTGCCTTGGTAGAAAACAGAGATAACAAATGGAAAGTTTTTCACTATCAAAAAGATATGTCAAATACAAACTCTAAATACCTCATAAAGGAATTTAAAATATGAAGAAGATATATCTTTGCGCTATCAGCAATATATCAAGCGGCAATTGCAGTGAAGATTGCTCTTTTTGTACCCAAAGTTCATACAACAATGCAGATATAAAAAAGTACAAAGAAAAAGATATAGCAACTATTGTGCAAGAAGCAAAAGAAGCAAGAAAAAATCAAGCTGTAGGTTTTTGTCTTGTAACCGCAGGAAAAGGTTTGAACGACAAGAAGCTTGAATTTGTATGCAAAGCCGCAAAAGAAGTACTCAAAGAGATAGATGATTTAAACTTGATAGCCTGCAACGGAACAGCAACCAAAGAGCAGTTAAAAGAATTGAAAAAAGCCGGTATAAAAAGTTACAATCACAATCTTGAAACAAGCAAAGAATATTATAATAAAATTTGCTCTACTCACGATTGGAATGAAAGATATATAACTTGTCAAAATATTAAATCAACCGGATTGAAGCTTTGTACGGGCGGTATATTCGGACTTGGAGAAAGCGAAAAAGATAGAGAGTCATTTTTAAACTCTCTAATTAGCCTTTCTCCCGATTCGATTCCTCTTAATTTTTTTCATCCCAATCCCGCCCTTCCGCTCGAAAATAAAATATTTGATATAGAAAAAGCACTTTACTGGATAAGAAAAGTTTCAACAAGTCTGCCCGACACCAGAATTATGGTTGCCGGTGGCAGAGAAATAACCTTTCAAGAAAGATGGCCAGAGATATTTGAAGCCGGTGCAAATTCCATAGTTATAGGAAATTATCTAACAACAATAGGAAATCAGGCTGAAAAAGATATAAAAATCATCAAAAATCTTGGATACGAAATAGCAAAAAATTGTGAGTAAAACAAAAAAGTTATGATACATGAAAACATAATGATGATTATAACTATCTCGGTTATAATCATTTCTACTCCATATTTTTCAAGAATTATAAGACTGCCTCTTACGCCTGTTGAAATTATCCTCGGAAGTATTGCGGGGTATTTTGGCTTTATACATCATAATGAAATATTTGAGCTAATCTCTGAGGTGGGATTTTTATATCTTATGTTTTTAGCCGGAACGGAAGTGGACTTAAGAGTATTTAAAAATATGGATATCAATCTTTTAAAAAAGAGTATTGCATATATATCGTTGCTGTATCTGTTTTCATTTTTGTCTTCATATTACTTAAATTTAAGCAATATATTTGTCATTACAATGCCGCTTATATCCGTGGGGCTTATTATATCACTTTTTAACGAATACGGAAAAGATAAAAAATGGCTTATGTTGGCTATGACTGTCGGCGTACTTGGGGAGATAATCAGCATCACACTTATAACCTTTTCAAGTGCAATACTTACTTTTGGCATAGGATATGAATTTTACAAAACAATTGCCATACTGTTTGGCTTTTTGCTTTCCATCATTGTTTTATTTAAAATTATTGAAGTTCTTTTTTGGTGGTATCCGGGCATCAAAATATACCTTATGCCTTTTAAAGATAATGATGAAAAAGATATAAGAATTTCCATATCCATCTTTTTTATACTTATAGCCATATCGCTGTATCTACACTTGGAAATTGCATTTGGTGCTTTTATAGCAGGTATTTTTATATCAACTTTCTTCAAGCACAAAGAAGAGTTAACTCACAAACTCTCATCATTCGGATTTGGTTTTTTGGTGCCTCTCTTTTTTATCTATGTAGGCACTACGCTTGATCTTAACTCTCTTGGCGATACAGAACTTTTAAAAAAAGCTCTGCTTATTACATTTTTGATGATGGGAATGAGGGTTGTTTCATCCAATATTATATTTTTTGAATTAACATATACAAAAAGGATTCTTCTTGGACTTTCTCATTCAATGCCTCTTACTCTTCTTATAGCTATTGCAACTATAGCATATAATCTTAAAACCATAAACAAAGAGATATATTATGCTTTTATACTTGCAAGTATTTTTGAAGTTATATTTTCAATGATATTTATAAAAATTATGGTACCTAATCGGCAGTAAATTTTTAAAAAAGTCCAATCAAATAGCCATTACTGTTTTTTTTGATTTTATAGCGGTATTTGCCGTCAAGCCAAATTACAACTCTATAAAATTTTCCATGATTGCCTATGATAATTTTTACAAAAGGAGGGGTTTTTAGTTTGATTATTTTTGTATAGAAAGAGACATTTCTTTTAAAATCAACAGCTATCTTATATGGTTTTGCAAAAAATAATTCTCTTATCATTGAATCATCAGTTTTTAGCAAAAGCTTATTTCCATCAATCAAAACAGATAAAAATTTAAAAGGTTTTAAAAGTTTAGGCTCGGTTTTTTTTATCTTATTGTCCGTAAGTATCGGCATATTTGAAAGAATGATATCTTTATGCCAATCTATCTTTTTGTCAACGATAAAACTACTCTCGCTTACACTTCCGTCAACATTTAATATTTCAAATTTTACTTTTTTTATCACTCTTGAGGGGGTAGGCAATTTAAATTTTTCTATTTTTAAAGGTTTGTACTGTTGGGCTATATTGGTTGCCTTACCCATTGTTGCATTGGATACTACGGGCTTGAAGGGATTGTCTCTTGCGATTAAAGCCAGGCTGAAAACAGTTAGTGCAATAACAATTCTTTTCATTTTAAAATTTCCTTTTTAATTATCCTGCTCAGGCTCAAGCTGCAAAAGTTCAAAATAATCTTTTTGTAATTTTGCATTCTCTTTTTTATATTTTTCTATTTCGCTCTTAAACATTTCTTTTTTCTCCTGAAGATTTAAAAGAACTTCAAGAGAATTTTTACCGTACAAAAGATTGCCTACATATATGCCAAGTCCTACAACTATTGTTATCAAAAAAGAAACTTTTAAAAAAAAATAAAAGTTTCTTTTTTTAAAAGGCTTGAACTCGTCTAAAACTTGGTGTTTGCTCATATTTACTTAAACAAATGAGCACCCAAGTACTCTCCAAAACCCATTTCTCTCTCTATTGAAAGCAGCCTATTGTACTTTGCCATTCTTTCACTTCTGGCAGGAGCTCCTGTTTTAATCTGCCCTGCATTCATTGCTACTGCAAAATCGGCTATAAAAGCATCTTCACTCTCTCCGCTTCTATGGCTTACTACACATGTATAGCCATTTTGATAAGCAAGTCTCATAGTCTGCATAGTTTCACTAAGTGTTCCGATTTGATTAAGTTTTATAAGGATTGAGTTTGCTATATTTTTATCAATTCCTTCTTGCAGATATTTGGAGTTTGTTACAAAAAGATCATCACCTACAAGCTGTATCTTGTTTCCAAGTCTTTCAGTAAGAATTTTCCATCCTTCCCAGTCGTTTTCTTCAAGAGCATCTTCTATGGATACTATGGGGAATTTTTCAATAAGCCCCTCATAATAATCAACCATTTCTTCAGATGTCAAAGTTTTATTTTCTCCTTTTAATTCATACATACCATCTTTATAAAATTCACTGCTTGCCGGATCCATAGCTATGGCTATCTCTTCGCCCGCTTTATAGCCTGCTTCTTTAATGGCTTTTACTATATATTCCAAAGGTTCCGTATTGTTTTTAAAATTAGGTGCAAAACCACCTTCATCTCCCAGACCTGTTGCATGGCCATCTTTAGCTATAAGTTTTTTTAAGATATGATATACTTCACTCGCGGCCTGCAAAGCTCTTTCAAAAGTCGAAAAGCCCAAAGGCATGATCATATACTCTTGGAAATCCACGCTGTTATCCGCATGGCTTCCTCCATTTATTATATTTAACATAGGAGCCGGCATAACAGAGGCATTTGTCCCTCCGAGATATCTATATAAAGGAATATCCAAACTTGAAGCTGCGGCTCTTGCAACTGCCATGGAAACACCCAAAGTAGCATTTGCACCAAGTTCACTATAATTTTCAGTACCGTCACACTCTTTAATAACAGCATCAATTTCAGCTTGGTTAAAAGGAGAAATTCCTATAAGAGCGTCTGCAATAATTGTATCAATATTTTCACAGGCTTTCAAAACACCTTTTCCAAAATAACGACTCTTGTCACCATCTCTAAGTTCTAATGCTTCTTTGCTGCCCGTACTTGCGCCGCTTGGCACTATGGCACTCTCTTTTGTGCCATCACTTAAAATTACAGTAGCCTTCACTGTGGGGTTGCCCCTGCTGTCAAGAACTTCCTCGGCAAAAATATCCTCTATATATATCATTCTTTTTCTCCTTGTACTTCTGTATTTTCAAAAAAACCCATGGCTTTTTTAAGCTCATTTTCTATCTCTTGTGCCAACTCTTTATCCTCTTTTAAAAGAGCTTTTACTTTTTCTCTTCCCTGTCCTAATTTTCTATCTTTATAACTAAACCATGCCCCGCTTTTATCTATGATATCAAGCTTTACTCCATAGTCAACCAACTCACCCTCTTTGCTTATGCCTTCACCAAACATTACATCAAACTCAGCCGTTTTAAAAGGAGGTGCTACTTTATTTTTAACCACTTTGGCTTTTACTCTGTTTCCTATACTTTCGTCTGCCTGCTTCAATGTTGCAATTCTTCTAACATCAAGCCTGACACTTGCATAAAATTTCAAAGCATTTCCGCCTGTTGTGGTTTCAGGGCTTCCATACCCCATCATTCCTATTTTCATTCTGATTTGATTTATAAATATAACAGTTGTATTCATTTTGTGTAAAATACCGGTTAGCTTTCTAAGAGCTTGACTCATAAGTCTTGCCTGAAGTCCTACATGAGTATCTCCCATATCCCCATCAATTTCACTTTTAGGAGTAAGTGCCGCAACCGAATCAATTACTATCAAATCAACTGCACCGCTTCTTGCAATACTTTCAACTATATCCAAAGCCTGCTCTCCGTAATCAGGCTGCGAAACCAAAAGGTTGTCGGTATCCACTCCGAGGTTTTGTGCATATTTTACATCCAGTGCATGCTCGGCATCAACAAATGCACAAATACCGCCTTTTTTTTGTGCCTCAGCAGTTATTTGCAAAGCTAAAGTTGTTTTTCCGGAACTCTCCGGACCATATATTTCTATAATCCTTCCTCTGGGAACTCCTCCTATGCCAAGAGCAATATCAAGCCCTATTGAGCCTGTGCCTATAGCTTCTATCGGTTCTATAACTTTTTCGCCAAGTCTTACAAGGGTACCTTTTCCAAAAGTTTTATCAAGTTGTTTTATAGTAAGGTCAAGTGCCTTTTTTTTGCTTTCATCTACAGCCATATTTTTACCTTTATCAGAGAATAGATTTATTTTATCATTAATTTAATGAAAAGATGATAAAATCTTTCAATTTGAAATAGATACTTTGTTTCTACAGGTACTTGACCAAAAGTAAAAAATAAGGAATTTTATGGAGCCAAAAAGAGAGCTTAGAGTTGCACATTCTCCTGATGCCGATGATATATTTATGTACTATGCTATTAAATTCGGCTGGATAGAATCAAACATTATCGATTTTTCAAATATTGCACTTGATATAGAAACCTTAAATAAAGAAGCCATGAAAAATACTTATGATATAACCGCCATAAGTTTCGGAATGTATCCAAAGATAAAAGATGAGTATGCACTTTTGAAAACAGCTGTCAGTTTTGGAGAAGGTTATGGTCCGAAACTTATAAAGAAAAAAAACAAACCCCTAAAAAGAAAATTCAAGGTAGCACTAAGTGGTGAAAACACCACCAATGCATTGCTCTTTCGCATAGCATATCCGGATGCCAAAATAGTATATAAAAACTTTTTGGAAATCGAAAAAGCCGTACTTGAAAATGAAGTTGATGCAGGAGTTTTAATACATGAGAGCATACTTGATTTTGATGAAAGCTTAGAGGTTGAAAGAGAATTATGGGATATTTGGCTTGATTTGGCAAAAGAAGAATTGCCTCTACCTCTGGGCGGAATGGCACTAAGAAGATCAATACCGTTAAATGTAGCCATAGAGAGCGAAGAAGTATTGACAAAAGCTGTAAAGATAGCAAGCTCCAATGCAAGACTTGCTTCAGAAATGTTACTTGAGAGAAACCTTATAAGAGTTGACAAAGAAAAATTAAAACACTATCTAAATCTTTACGCAAACAAAAATTCCATAAGTATGAACGACATACAAAAAAAAGCCGTAGATAAACTTTTTAAAATAGGATACGAAAGCGGTTTTTTTGATGAAGCAATCGAGTGTGAAGACTATTTTATACCATATCAATACAAAGAGTTAAGGAGTCTGTAATGGAAGCGAAACTTATCGGACTTGGAGTAGAGACATTCAAAATAGCTTTATATCTATCACTGCCGATGCTGCTTTCAGGCCTTATTGCAGGACTTGCGATAAGTATATTTCAGGCAACGACCCAAATAAATGAAATGACTTTGAGTTTTGTTCCGAAAATTATATTGGTTGTAGTTGTCATTATTTTTACAATGCCTTGGATGATGAATATGATGATAGAGTTTACAACTAAAATATTAAATATGATACCGACATTTATCTCCTAATGTTTAAAACAATAGATTTTTCAAAATACAGCAGCCTAAAAATAGGTCCTATTTGCAAAGTATTCATAATAAACGAACCAAAAGATGAAAGCAATGATATGGTTATAATAGGAGGTGCAAACAACCTGTTGATATCAAACAATCCTCCAAAACTTGCAAAATTATCAAAAAATTTTGACTATATTACAGAAAAAAACGGATTGCTTTATATCGGCGGGGCCACTCCGAGTGGAAAAATTGTAAGCTATTGCAGAAAAAATAATATCGGAGGATTTGAACTTTTACAAAAATTACCGGGTCTTGCAGGCGGTATAGTCAAAATGAATGCGGGACTTAAAGAGTATGAAATATTTAATAATTTAATATCTGTTAAAACAAAAATTGGCTATATGAAAAAAAAAGACATAAAATACGGATATAGAAAAACCGACATAAAAGGTATCATTTACGAGGCAGTTTTTAAAATAGTTCCCGGTTTTAATGAGACTCTTTTTGAATGGTTTGAGAAATTAAGACAAAATCAACCCTCGTTGCCAAGTGCCGGAAGCTGTTTTAAAAATCCCAAAGACGAATATGCCGGAAGATTGCTTCAAGAGTGCGGACTAAAAGGCTTTAGGGTAGGGGGGGCAGCCTTTAGTGAAAAACATGCAAATTTTCTGGTAAATTACGGCAATGCCACATTCGACGATGCAAAAAAACTGATAGATATCGGAAAAAAGAGAGTTTTTGAAAAATTCGGCATCAATTTGAAACTTGAAATCATCATCCTATAATCCCTCTTCTTGCGTAAAGGCAAATTGCAAGTTAAAAACAGTCTTAAGGGAGCTATATTTACCATAGAACTCCCTTAAGAGTATCAAGGATTGACAACCCGATACTTTATCCCCTATATAGCAGCTTTGGCAGCTTCTATGGCTTCTTGATAGTTCGGTTCTTCGGTAATTTCAGGAACTATTTGTTTGTAAGTAATTTCCCCATTTTTATTTACTACAAATATTGCTCTTGCACTTACTCCGGCAAGCGGTCCATCAGCTATCAAAACACCGTATGCATTGGCAAAGTCTTTATTTCTAAAGTCACTGCCGACACTTAAAGCTTCTATGCCTTCAATTGTACAAAATCTACCCATGGCAAAAGGTAAATCCATAGAAACAACAATTACTTCAACTCCATCAATTTTTGCTGCTTCTTCATTAAATTTTCTGGTTTCTGCAGCACACACAGGTGTATCAAGAGAAGGAACGGCAACTATAAGTTGTACCTTATCTTTTGCACCGCCTACTGCTATGTCGGCAAGATCTTTCCCTACTATTTTCACTTCCGGAGCTTTATCTCCTACTTTTACTTCATTTCCTATTAGATTTACATCATTGCCTTTAAGCTTTGTTTTAGCCATTTTTTATCCCTTTTAAAATTTATCTGATCTTGCATACTATGTCATATCCTCAACAATATGCAAGATTCAGAATCAAATGAAATTATAGCTAAATAGGATAAATATTGTCTTAATTATTTAAAAGCCACCTTTTGCTTTAAGTCTTTTTTCATACTTATGTCCAATAACAGCCAATGTAAATGTAATGGAAAAGTACATTGCCGCAACCACAAGCCATGTTTCAAAAGGCGAAAAAGTATTGGCAACAATCTCTCGACCCACTTTTGTCAAATCCGTAATGGAGATAACTGAAACCAAAGATGAATCTTTTACCAAAGCTATGACTTCTCCTACAAGTGCGGGCAAAGCTCTCTTAAGAGCTTGGGGCATTACGATATAACCCATGGTTTGTATATAATTCATACCAAGTGATTTTGATGCTTCAGTTTGCCCTTTGTCAACTGACTGTATAGCACCTCTTAATATCTCAGCTATATATGCTCCATAAAAAAGTCCCAAAGATGCCGCACCTGCAACAAATCTCTCCAAATTAAAGATAGTAGCGATAATAAAATAAAATATAAATATTTGCACCAGAAGAGGTGTTCCTCTGATGATGGTTATATAAACAGTAGCTATATCATCTAAAAATTGATATCCGCTTATTCTCATAAATGTAAGCACCCAGCCTATAACAAAAGCCAAAAGAGCAGCATATGCCGATATTTCAAGCGTTACATAAAGTCCCTTTAAAAGAGGACCTGATGTCCAAGTGGTATAATATGCCAAGGTATCGCCCTCATATACCTCATCCCCGTCTTTTACAGCGATATTTTTATAACCATCAGTCGAAAGTACTTTTTTATTGCCATCCTCACTCACAATAGTAATCTTGTCTGCATTTATTTTGACCGTTCCGTCAAACGGTGCAGCCAATTCTACTTTTTTCTCATATGCAAAGTATTTTGGAACACTGTTCCACTTCCAGACATAATTCATATGAGTAGCCGCTACATATAAAGCAAAAAGAAGAATAGAGTAGAAACCTCCGGCCAAAAAATGACCGAAGATTTTATTTTTTAAAATTGACTCTTTTTTTCGTGCCATTTATTATTGAACTCTTTTTAGCCATGATATATTTTTAAACCATTTGTTGTAAATTTTTTCATAAGTTCCATCGTGCTTTATCTGGTTTAAAAAATTGTCAAGCCAGTTAAGAAAATCAGGATCCCCTTTTCTTACTGCCCATCCAAGCGGTTCAAATGTAAGGTCCTTATCCCAAAAAACTATACCTTTTCCACCTCTTTTTGCCATAAACATTGCATTATAAGGCTTGTCATAAACAAATGCATCAGCTTTTCCGTTCAACAATTCTTGAACCGCATCCGCTTCGGTATCAAAAGTTCTGATTTTTGCATGTTTAAACATTCTTCTTGTTGCTATCTCTCCTGTAACTCCCAGTTTTGTAACAATTGTGTATTGTGGCTTATCCAAATCTTTCCATGATTTTTTACCTTTTGCAACACTGGCTCTTACAAGCATTGTTTGTCCTATGCTTATATATGGATTTGCGAAGTTGATTTTTAAATTTCTTTTTTGAGTGATAGTCATACCTGAAATAATCATATCATATTTACCTGCAAGCAATCCGGCTATTATGCCATCCCAGGCTGTTGGAACTATTTTTAATTTTACTCCCATATCTTTTGCCATTTTTCTGGCAATATCTACATCAAAACCTATAATTTTACCTTTTTTATCTTTCATTTCAAAAGGCATATATCCCGGCTCCATACCTACTCTCAGCTCACCTCTTTGAACTATTTGATTCAAAGTGGATTTTTTCCACAGATTGAGATCTGATGCCATCACATTGAGGCTTAGAAATGCAAGAACTGCAACTAAAATCTTCTTCATGTTTTCTCCTTAAAAATTTTCTAACATAACATTTTACTTAATTTTTCTTAAAAATTGTTTACCGCAAATAAGTTTCATTTTGGTATAATCAAATGAAACAATCATGTTTCAAAAAACACAAACAAAAATAAAATCATGATTGTTTCTCTCGCCGACAGGTGTAGCATAAGTTTTACCCCACAAAATTTTAAAATTTTGTTGGGACCCCAAAGTGATAGGAATTTTTGCTGGAATCCATTTCCGGCAAAAAGGAGAATTTAAGGTGAAAAACCGATATAATGAGGTCTCATAATATTTAGGCAGAAAAAAATGATTAATAAATTAAAAGAGTTTGGTGCGGATATAGTTCTTTTTAGTGTTGCACTCTCATGGGGTGCAACCTTTGTTATCGTACAAGATGCCATAAAAGATATTCCTGTTTTTGCATTTTTATTTTTAAGATTTTTTCTTAGTTTTTTGCTTATGTTTTTCTTCTGTTTTAAATACTTTAAACAGCTTGACAAACAACTTTTACAGGCGGGAATCTTTCTCGGGAGCCTCTTTTTTTTAGGATATGCGACACAAACATACGGACTTGTTTATACCAAATCTTCCATAGTGGCTTTCATAACAGGCTTAAATGTTATTATAGTTCCTATCGTAGTTTATATATTTTTTAGAGAAAAAGTATATATATTTTCTATTGTAGGGGCTGTTATAGCGGCTTTTGGGCTTTGGCTGCTAACTGGCGGGGGAAGTGTAGACAGTTTGGGCAAAGGGGAATTTTATTCTTTTTTGTGTGCTGTGTTTTTTGCCGTACATATTGTATTTACGGCAAAACTTTCAAAAAAATACAATACTTTTTTACTTGTTAGCATACAACTCTTGAGTGTTGCCTTGCTTTCACTTTTAACATCTTTGGCAATTGATCCTTTTACTTTTCCAAAAGTTTATACATTTCCTGTGATATTGGCTCTTGTAACGACAGTTTTGTTTGCTACGGTTTATGCACTTTTTATGCAAACTTATATGCAACAGTTCACGACTCCCGCCAAAACTGCTATCATTTTTACAATGGAGCCGGCAAGTGCGGCTGTATTTAGCTATTTTTATGCACATGAAATTTTAAATTATACTCAAATTGCAGGAGGAATTATCATGATGGCAGCTATGCTTATAGCCGAGATAGGTGCTTATTATAGAAATAAAATCTAAAAGTAACTCTAATAACCGTTTTTTGAAATTATTTTGGGGTTTATCTGTAAATCTCTCATATCGGTAAAATAATTGTGGCTGTATGCTTCGATAGCATATCTTCCTATCATAGCGGCATTATCCGAGCAGTATTTAAGTTTTGACAATTTTAATTCAAGTCCGAATTCACCGCATAATGCAAAAATATTTTCTCTTAAACTTAAATTGGCACTTGCTCCTCCTACGATACCAAAGACTTTTATACCGTTTCTTTCTTTTTTGAGTATATTTTTTGTCTTATGAAGAAGGTGGGCAATAGCTGTTTTTTGAAAAGAAGCACAGATATCATATTTATCCTTCTCTGTCAAATCTCCAAGGGCCTCTATGGCAAGTCTTACCTGATTTTTTAAGCCCGAATAACTAAAAGCATGTCGGTTTGAATTGTATAAAGGAATAGTAAAATTAAATCTTGAAAAATCTCCTTTTGATGCATATTCTTCCACTTTCGCTCCCCCGGGATATCCAAGCCCAAGCATTTTGGCCACTTTATCAAAACTCTCTCCGAAACTATCATCCAAAGTGGTGGCAAGCACTTCATAATTAAAAAAATCTTTTACTCTTAAAAGCATTGTATGTCCTCCTGAAACCAAAAGGGTTATCATAGGAAAAGTACCATTTGTCTCTATAAATAAAGATGCAATATGTCCTTTTAAGTGATTGACTGCAATCAATGGAATATCCAAAGCAATGCTTAAAGCTTTTGCCATTGTTACACCCTCTATCAAAGTAACGGAAAGTCCGGGTTCATTTGTAACTGCTACTGCTTTTAAGGCATCAAAATAAACTTTACACTCCTCTAAAATTTTTGGAAGTGCCTCAGTATGAAGCCTTGCGGCAAGCTCGGGTACTACACCGCCATACTTAGAATGTTCGCTGTCTTGAGAAATTTTTTTGTGGTATATCAATTTTTTTGTATTTATCTCTGTTACGGCAATGGAACTATCATCGCAACTACTCTCGATACTCAGTAGCATATCATCTCTTTTGCAAATTTTCTGACTTCTTTATCAACTTCAAAAATATCATTAAAATTTTGTAAAGATATATCTTGAAATTTTTCATATGAAGAGAGTGTTATCTTCGAAATATCAAAAAACGATATATCCCCATTTAAAAAAGCTTCTACCCCTATCTCATTGGCTGCATTTATCACGACTCCTGCTTGAGGATTTTTAAGAACCTCATCTTTTATCTGCCATATCGGATACCTTTTTTCTTCAATTTTTTTAAAACTTAACTCTTTTATATCCAGCAGGTTGATATTTGATACAATTTTATGCGAAGGCTCAGACCCCAAAAGAGCATATGATATAGGCAATCGCATATCTGCTCCTGCAAAATGGGCAGTTGTGCTTCCGTCTTTAAATTCCAAAAGCGCATGAATAATAGAGTTTTTTTCGATAACCGCATCAACACTGTCCGTATCAAAAAGCCATTTTGCCTCTAAAAGTTCAAAAAGCTTATTTGTCATTGTCGCACTGTCTATACTTATCTTTTTGCCCATTTTCCAATTCGGATGATTTAAAGCATTACTTGCTTTTTGATTTTTTATATCAGATATATCCATATCTCTAAAAGGACCTCCGCTTGCAGTCAGGATAATCCTCTTTATTGTTCTGTCGTTTAGCATATACCATACGGCAAAATGCTCGCTATCTATGGGGATAATTTTTGAACTATCTACAAAAGCTCCGGCAACTACCAAACTCTCTTTATTTGCAAGAGCCAGTTTCTTATCCAGTTTTAATGCTTCAAGAGTAGGCACAAGACCCAAAAAACCGACCAGAGCATTTACAACCAATTTGCTTTTGGATATATTTATAGCTTCAAGTATTCCCTCTTCCGCATAAAAAACTCTATCATGTTTCACATAAGGAATTAACTCTTTTTTTGCTACTGCTACAAACTTGGGACGAAACTCTTTTATTTGAGTATTTAAAAGTTTTATATTGCTTCCTGCTACCAGAGTTTCTACTTCAAGATTAAACTCTCTTGCTATATTTAAAACATTAACCCCGATAGAGCCTGTGCTGCCAAGAAGTATCAATTATGCCAATCCTCTTAAAAGTATCGCCATAACCACTCCTGCAAAAAGATAGCCGTCTACTCTATCTAAAACACCTCCATGCCCGGGAAGAACGGATCCGCTGTCTTTTACTCCTGCTTCTCTTTTTAAATAACTCTCAAACAAATCTCCGTAAATACTTGATAAAGAAGTTAAAACGGAAACAAGCAAACTAAGCCAAAAATTCACATAGCTTAAACCGTAAAAAGCTCCTACTATCGTGGCAACAGCGACTCCCCCAACTACTCCTTCGACAGTTTTGTTTGGAGAAATAGAAGAAAATTTTCTTTTTCCAACACTTTTTCCGACAAAATACGCTCCACTATCCGTAAGCACTACTATAATAACAAGCCAAATAAGTATACCCATGCCAAAATCATGATAGAGAGCCAAAATAAATAAAAAAGGTGTCATCGGATATAAAAATGGGTAAAGAAGTTTAAAATCAACCTTTTTTTCAAACAGCATTATTGATACGGCAACAATAAGAACCAAAAACGACAAATCATCCGGATTCGGATAAAAAAGTGCTATAAACCAAATGATAAGTGCCAAAGAGTAAAGAATATTACTTTTGATCTTAAAAAGATTGATACTCTCATGCATTGAAAAGATATAAGCCACTCCCAAAAAAAGCCATGTTAAAAAATAGTTATCTATCAAGCCAATTAATCCTACTGCAATTACCAAAAACAGTGCAGTCAAATATCTTTCTTTGTCTTTTGCAAATTTTTCTTTTATATTCATTACAACCGGCCTTATATATTTTTGTGATTATCCCACATTATGCATTAGAAGTTTATTAAACCTAAATTATGCATTAGAAATTAACAAATTAGCACCAATCATTTGCCAATAGGGGTTTTGGCGAATTGTTAATACACACTTTTAAATCAGTATTGCTTAGGTACTATACTTTAATATCAAGAAGATGAGTATTTTGTTTTTTCTCTTTTATCTTTTTTTCTATTTTATTCATAAATTTCTCTTCCTCTTCTTTTTCTCCACTTTCTTCATCTTTTTTTTGTTTTTCATGCTCGTGCTCAGGGTCTATTTTGTATGTCTCTTCAGCAGGTCTTACTTCTTCAATTTCTTTTTCTTTTTCTTTTAAAAGCTCTGCTGCTACAACATTTTGAAGATCTATTTTATTTTGAAAATCTATCTGTTTGGCTGCAGGTATTTGCATATTTTGATTTGCATAAATAGCGCCGCCCAATGGAGTTATGGCCATGATAAATCCTTCCGCACTTGCTTAAAATTTGACTCTTAGTGTTTTATAATTTACATAGTTTACCTTTGCACCTGAGACAATCTTTACATTTCTTCTTGTTGTATAATCGACCAAATAATCACTTTTTTGAGCGACACTAAACTTTACACATATATTTGCCGCAAACTCAAGCACCTTTTTTGGAATATCTTTTTTGTTTGAGCTTATTATAACATGGGTTGAGGGCAAATCTTTCAAATGCAGCCATATATCACTCATTTTTGCATTTTTTAACAAATAAGCATTTGCTTTTTCATTCTTTCCCAAAGATATTTTATATCCTTCATAATAAAAATTTTCCACACCATCATAATTTTTCTCTTTCTTGCCGCTTTTTCCCTTTTTCGGAAAGTATAATTTTAATTCGTCCAAACTTTTTACATTGGCAACAATGCGTTCAAGAGATCGCAGATACTCTATCTTTGAATCAAGATTTTCAACTTCAAGATGTATATTTCTTGCTTTTTGCTTTGCTTTTTTAGATAAATCATAAAGCATATTTGCCGCCTGAGAAGGTGTTTTTGCTTCTTTTGGAAATTTTATACAAATCTCTTTGCCTTCAAAACTCAAAACTTTTATCTCTTTTTGATAGTTTTTGATATTTGATAAATTTGCAAGTAGCAATTCCGCTTCTGCTTGATACTTTTTAGATTTTTCCAAAAGTTCGTTTTCAACTGGCAATTTTTCTTTTATCTCTTTTAATTTTTCTATTTTTTTATGAATCAAAATAAGTTTTTGATTGATTAAAAGATGAAGTTTTTTTTCTATTTTTTCATCATACTTGTCATACAGATATCTTTTTACATTCAAAATGGATACTTCGTTTTCTGCAAATTTTATCCCGGGGAGTTCGGGTAAGTTTATACCGTTTTTTATCTCTCTGTAAGAGACACTTTTATCAATATGCCTTAATGCTTCAAGTATGATAAACTCGTTATCGCATATTATTACATTGGTATGCCTGCCGGTAAATTCAAACTGAAGGTATGTTACAGTAGCTTTGTAACTCTTTTTTTGCATCAATTTAAATCGTATTATTTTGTTGTCTTTAAGTACTTCCATATCTTCAACGAAAGAGTTGAAGCATCTCTTTTTTAAAACTATATCAAACGGTGCACTGTATATTTTGGAAGTTTTAAAATTGTCTTTTTTAAATATATATGAATTTCCTTTTGTCATATCAAAAAAAATAGACTCGTTTTTATCAAATACCAACTTCAATACCGTATCATCAACTCTATATATGCTTTCAAGTTTTTTAAATTTTTTTATATATTCAACTATTTTTACCAATTCTGTTCTTTTCACTCGAAAATCTCCTTTTTAAGCACTCGGTCAAAAGTTGATCGGATACTTACTGCTTTTTATTTTATCCAAGTTAAGATTAATTTTAGGTCACTTTCAAATTCTTATTAATACATTTGAATGGAATATTAGATAAATTTTTTAGATAATTTGTAAAAAATAACTGCTATTTTACAAAAAATGTGTTATCATACCTGCTATAAATTTTAATCTGAATAGATTGAAAAAATGGCGGTGAATTATGTCACAAGAATTGATGCTTTCCGGGGTTATTATTTTTATCTTGGCAGTCGCAATTCCTATTATGTTTATTGCCACTAAAAATCTCGGTCCGAAAAATCCTAATATTAAAAATAAAAATCTAACTTACGAAAGCGGTGTATCAACTCCTATCGGAGATATAGGCTCAAGACACAATGTAAGATTTTATCTTGTTGCCATATTGTTTATCATTTTTGATGTAGAAATTATATTTTTATTCCCCTGGGCAGTCAATGTAAGAGAACTCGGAACAACAGGACTTGTTGAAATATTTTTATTTGTTTTTTTACTTGTGGCGGGACTTGCTTATGTTTATATGAAAAAGGCTTTAAAATGGCAGTAGGAGCTGAAGCGATATTTGGTGATAGTGTTATTACCACAAAACTTGACAGTGCCATAAACTGGGCAAGAGAATCTTCCCTTTGGCCTTATATTTTCGGCACGGCATGCTGTGCTATAGAATTTATGAGTGTTGCTTCTTCAAAGTACGATATATCAAGATTTGGTGCGGAAGTTGTAAGATTTGTTCCAAAACAAGCTGATCTTATGATAGTCGCAGGAACAATAAGCTACAAACAAGCCCCGATTTTAAAAATGATATATGACCAAATCTGTGAACCCAAATGGGTTATAAGCATGGGTGCATGTGCTTGTAGCGGAGGGTTTTATGATAATTACACTACATTGCAGGGCATTGATCAGATAATTCCGGTAGATATATATCTTGCCGGCTGTCCGCCAAGACCGGAGGCTATACTTGACGGCATTATGCAGATACAAAAAATGAGTCAAAACGAATCAATACTAAAAGACCGGGTAAAAAATTTCAAAGGTTTGCTTAATGCTTGAAAATTTTGAAAAAGAGGATGACAAATATATCATTCCTCCTGAAAAAATAAAAGAAGTTGTATCATATTTAAAAAATGAATTAAATTATAACTTTTTTATTGATTTGACTGCAATAGATTATTTAAATTATACAGAAAAGAAAAAAAGCAGATTTGCAATTGTATATATATTTAGAAGTGAAGATTTTAAAAATACGGTTATATTAAAAAGCTATCTCGGTGATGATTTGAATATACAAAGCATAAGCTCACTTTTTGACGGTGCAAACTGGGCCGAAAGAGAAGCTTATGATCAGTACGGCGTCACTTTTTCAGGACACCACAACTTAAAAAGAATCCTAAATCATAAAAATTTTATAGGGCACCCCTTAAGAAAAGATTACCCGATTACAAAAGGTCAGCTTTGTATAGAAACTGATGATTTGATGGATGAAATGGTAAAAAAACTAAGACGCAGAGGGTATGGCGAGAGTGAGGATTTGACTTTTTTAAATCTCGGGCCGGCTCATCCTGCAAGCCATGGAACCATAAGAACCCTTGTAGCTTTAAAAGATGAAAAAATTGTAAGTGCGGTAAGTGAGATAGGCTATCTTCACAGGGGCTTTGAAAAATCATGCGAAAACCACAAATACAATCAAATCATACCATACACGGATAGACTAAACTATTGCTCTGCCATACTTAACAATATCGCTTTTGCAGATGCAGTTGAAAAAATGCTTGAAATTGACATACCGGATCGTGCAAAATTTATAAGAGTAATCATAGGTGAACTTTCCCGCATTATTGATCATCTTGTATGTCTTGCGGCAGCTTTGGTAGATATGGGGGCTTTAACAAACTATTGGTATCTTTATAACCCCAGGGAAACCGTATATGACCTTCTTTCCAAACTTACAGGAGCCAGACTGACAAATGCATATATGAGAATAGGCGGAGTCAAATGGGATTTTTATGATGGATTCGAGAATGATTTGAATGTTTGTCTAAAAGATATATTAAAAGGTGTGGACGATTCTTTAAAACTCATTGCCCACAATAAAATATTTTTAGACAGATCCCAAAATATAGGCATTATAGACAAAGAAGACGCTTTGGGTTTTGGTATAAGCGGACCAAATCTTAGGGCAAGCGGAATTGCGTATGATTTGAGAGTTGCAAATCCATACTACTATTATGATACTTTTGATTTTGAAATACCTGTTGGAAGTGTAGGAGATGTTTATGACAGACTTATGGTAAGATTTGAAGAGATATACCAAAGCATTTCAATCATAAAACAGGCTATGAAAAGATTACCCGGTGGCGAAATTGCTGTTAGCGACAAAAGAGTATTTTTGCCTAAAAAAGATGATGTTTATAACAATATAGAAGGATTAATGAATCAATTTAAACTTATCTTTGAGGGTGTAAAAGTACCGAAAAAAGAGAGTTATTCTGCCATAGAGGCCGCAAATGGCGAGCTTGGTTTTTATATACTCAGCGATGGCGGTGCAATGCCATACAAAGTAAAAGTAAGACCTCCTTGTTTTTACTCTATGAGTACACTTCCTCAAATTATAGAAGATCATTTGGTCGCAGATGCCGTTATAACATTGAGCAGTTTAAATATCATAGCCGGGGAGTTGGACAGATGAGTGGATTTTGCTTCAATGAAGAAAATAGTAAAAAATTTGAAAAACTTAAAAAAAGATATCCCGATATAAAATCATTAACACTTCCGGGACTTTGGCTTATACAAGAACAAGAAGGCTGGATAAGTTTGGAAGCTATGAAATATTTGGCTAAAAAACTGGATTTAAGCGAAGCGGATATTTACTCGGTTGCAACATTTTATACAATGTTTAAACTTGAGCCAAAGGGCAAATATTATATATGTCTGTGCAAAACAGCAAGTTGTAAATTAAGGGGTAGTCAAAAGATACTTCAAAAAATAGAAAAAAAACTTGGAATCAAACCCGGAGAAACTACACCTGATGGCAAATTTTCTCTTGAAGAGGTTGAATGCCTTGGTGCTTGTGGCAATGCACCGGCAATGAGTTTAAATGATATATATCATGAAAATTTAACGGTTGACAAAATTGAAAATATTTTAGACGGGTTAGAGTAATGCTTGTAAAAATAGAAAGTAAAAATTTTGATATTAAAAATTCCCACAAAATTGATACGGCAATCGCAAACGGCAGATATAAAACTCTTGATAAAATTTTTGATTTAAAGCCTGAGGGTATTGTAGATGAGGTTGACAAAAGCGGTCTTAGAGGAAAAGGAGGAGGTGGGGCACCTGCAGGTAAAAAATGGAAACTGATGCAGGGTTTTGAAAAAAGACAAAAATATCTTATCATAAATGCTGACGAAAGTGAGCCGGGAACCTTTAAAGACAGACAAATAATGCAATACGACCCTCATCTCTTAATCGAAGGTATGATTGATACTTGCTATGCCATAGGAGCGACAAAAGCATATATTTATATAAGAGGCGAATATTTTTTTTGGTATAACAGACTAAATGAAGCCATAGACGAAGCATACGAAAAAGGTTTTTTGGGAAACAATATAAAAAAAAGCAACTTTTGTCTTGATATAACGGTCCACAGAGGTGCAGGGGCTTATATATGCGGTGAAAAATCAGCACTTTTAGAATCTCTTGAGGGAAAAAGAGGACACCCAAGACTAAAGCCTCATAAAAAAGAGCCTGAATGGTTTTTTGGAGAGCCGGCCTTGGTAAACAATGTTGAAACCATATCTTCCGTGCCTTTTATAGTTGATAAAGGCTATGAAGCTTACAGAAGTTACGGAACACAAAAGAGTCCCGGCACTATGCTTTTTGGTATGAGCGGACATATAAACAATCCGGGCATTTATGAAGTTCCTTACGGTGTTAGTATGAAAGAGTATATACAAAAGATGGGAGGCGGGATTTTAAATGGGAAAAAACTCAAAGCAGTAATTCCGGGAGGTTCATCATGTCCTATACTCAGAGGTGATGAAATAGATGATATTACACTTGATTATGAATCATTAAAAGAGCATGGCTCAAGCTTAGGCACGGGCGGAATGATAATAATGGATGAAAATGTTTTTATCCCTGAAATTACCAAAAACCTGCTTGAATTTTACCATCACGAATCCTGCGGGCAGTGTACACCGTGCCGTGAGGGAGTAGGGTGGAGCGATAGACTACTATATAAAATACTCTCAGGCAATGCAACAAAAAAAGATATAGATACTATACTGGATATAGCAGATTTGATGAACGGAAAAACTGTCTGTGTCTTTGCACCGGCAGTATCTGCCGTTCTTGTAAGCCATATCAAAAAATTTCCGGATGAATTTTACTCTCTTGTAAAATAGACTTGTTCTGTAAAAAACACGGATATAATAAATTAGAGATACCCTTAATTTTTGATTATTTAAAGAATTTTAATATTAAGCTTATTACAATGCTCAATAAAATAGATGAAGTTATCGGAAAATAAAATTTAAAATTTTCTTTTTCTATAACTATATCACCGGGAAGCCTAAAAAACGGAAAATCTCTAAAAAAATACAAAAATACTCCAATCACTATAAACACAATACCCAAAACAATAAATATCTTATGCATCTCTTTTTATGCTTTTTAAATAATAAGCAAGTCCGAAGAGTAAAAATGTAACACCAATCAATAAAAATACGGCATAGAGTATTTTTTCAGGCCCTATAATGGCAAATTTAAAAACAAGCATCAAAGCTTCTATCGAAAGAGCTATTATAATGGAACCTAAAAATCTTATCATTGTTTTATGAATATCATCTATATCTGTTTTTGAATTTTTTCCTAAAACTTCTTCTTCAAATATTGTTTTTATAAGATCAAATATTGCCAAAGAGAGAGTTATAAGAATTGTGGACTCAAATATTTCCTTGATATCAAGTTTTTCTATGTTAAATCCGTAAATTGCAATACTGCTCAAACCTTTGAAAAACAGCAAAAATGCTACCAAAAACAAAGCAAAACAAAAAAGTGCATATGCAACTTTATTGAATTTGCCAAAAATAGAATCAATTGAAGTCGGATGAATAATCTTAAGTAATTTTTTTAAAGCTATATCAAGGCATACGACAAATTTCAATTTTCCGTTATCATCATAAACCGGATATGAGGCGGTTACAACAATTTCATTGGTTTTAGAAGAAGGATAAGGATCAGTCATTATACATTTTTTCTCTTTTACCGCTCTGTAATATGATGCCCTTAAACTTTTATTGGAGTTTTTGCCTTTTCTGTAATCCGCATTGTTAGAAATCGCATTTATGATTTGTACGCCCTGTCTATCAAGTATATACAAGGCATCTATCTGGGCATTCTCTTTTTTTATCTTTTTTAGCGCCTGAATGATATCCTCTTCGGATATATTTGGTAAAGAGTTTGGTATATTTCTTGTAAGCAAAAAACACAAAAAAGCTCTGGCATTTACTCTGACTTCATTAAAATCCTGAATCTCTCTGGATACCATAACTTACCTCATTTTAAGATCTCTAATTGTTATTATAACAAATTTATGATACAATGTCTCTTCTTAAAAGGTAAAGTTTTGGTAAGAGCAAAGAAAAAATTTGGTCAAAATTTTTTAAAAGATGAGATCGTTTTAGATAAAATCATCCAATCGATGCCCAATGACAACTTAAAAGTTATCGAAATTGGACCTGGATTAGGTGATTTGACGAAAAAGCTTTTGCAACAAAAAAATGTTGTAGCTTTTGAGATAGATGATGAACTGTGTGATATTTTAAAAAAAGAGTTTTCCTCTTCTTTGAAAAAAGGAGAACTTTTATTAAACTGCACGGATGTGTTGCAATATTGGGAAGATAAGAACCTTTTTAATGAAAAATACAATTTGGTGGCAAATCTACCATATTATATTGCAACAAAAATAGTGATAAATGCACTAAAAGATGACAATTGCAAAAATATTATAGTTATGCTTCAAAGCGAAGTAGCCTATAAATTTTGTGCCGAAACCGGAGATAAAGATTTTTCATATTTGGCTGTCATTGCTGATTTGATAGGCAATAGATCAATTGTATGTGATGTGGAGCCTAAGAGTTTTATTCCGCCGCCAAAAGTTTCATCTTCGGTTTTGAAGATAGAAAAACAAAGGGATTTAAAAAGCAAGGAACTGTTTTGTGATGAAAAAGAAATCAAACAGTTTGAACAGTTTTTAAAAAATGCTTTTAAAGCCCCCAGGAAAACTCTGTCAAAAAATTTATCCGACTTTGGAAAAGATAAAATAAAATATATCTTTTCCGAATTGAATTTGGATATAAAAATCAGACCTCATCAACTATCTTCGATCAAATATCTTGAAATTTTTAATATATTGAAGGATATAAATGGAAGAGAAAACAAAGGCAAAGAGGACAAATCCTCCTGCCAAAAAACAACAAAGCAGTAATGCAAACAAGCCGAACAGGCAAAAAAACAGAAATAAAGCAAACGCCATAGGAAAACAAAGATCGTCTGCACAAAAAAATGAATCTTGGTACAAGGATTTGCAAAAGAGTATAGAAGCAAACAAAAAGATTCAAGAACAAAGAGTTTATCCTATGAACTTTAAAGCATCAAACTCAAATGATAAAATAAAAATAACTCCTCTTGGAGGACTTGGTGAAATCGGTGGAAACATGATGGTAATGGAAACCAATACCAGTGCCATTATCATTGATGTCGGAATGAGTTTTCCCGATGACGAAATGCATGGAGTTGATATATTAGTTCCTGATTTTTCATATTTAAGAAGCATTAAAAACAAGATAAAAGGTATCGTTATCACCCATGCACATGAAGACCACATAGGAGCCTTGCCTTATCTTTTTAAAAATCAGGATTTGCAATTTCCCATATATGCCACACCTTTGCCTCTTGGCATGATAGCCAACAAATTTGATGAGCACAAAATATCAAAGAAATTTTTCAGGCCTGTTGAAAAAAGAAAGATTTATCAAATAGGTGATTTTGATATAGAATGGATACACATAACCCATTCCATTATAGATGCTTCCTCACTTGCAATAACCACAAAAGCAGGAACAATCATACATACCGGTGATTTTAAAATAGACCATACTCCAATAGACGGTCTTCCGGCAGATTTGCACAGATTTGCATATTATGGGGACAAAGGTGTTTTATGTCTTTTGAGCGATAGTACAAATTCATACAATCCGGGCTTTACGAGAAGTGAAAGTTCTGTGGGTCCTACTTTTGACTCCATTTTTGCACATGCAAAAGGAAGGGTTATCATGTCAACATTCTCCTCCAATATACACAGAGTTTATCAAGCCATATCTCATGGCATAAAATATGGAAGAAAAGTGGCAGTCATAGGAAGAAGTATGGAAAAAAATCTAAATACCGCAATGGAGCTTGGATACATAAAACTTGACAATAAAATTTTTATAGATGCCCATGAAGTAAACAGATACAATGATAAAGATGTCTTGATAGTAACAACCGGCAGTCAGGGAGAAGCTATGAGTGCACTTTTTAGAATGGCTACAAATGAACACAGACATATCAAAATAAAACCGACTGACCAGATAATAATATCGGCAAAAGCAATCCCCGGCAATGAGGCAAGTGTTTCAAAAGTTTTAAATTATCTTTATAAATCGGGTGCTGATGTGGCTTATAAGGATTTTAGCGAAATTCATGTCAGCGGACATGCAGCACAAGAAGAGCAAAAGCTGATGCTCAGACTTGTTAAACCAAAATTTTTTCTGCCGGTTCACGGAGAGTATAATCATATACACAGGCACAAGGAAACTGCCGTAAAATGTGGAATTCCTGAAAAAAATATATATCTTATGAGCGATGGGGAACAAATAGAAATTACCCAAAAGTACTTTAAAAAAGTTGGATCTGTTAAAACAGGTAAAATTTATATAGACAATCAGATCAACAAACAAATCGAAAATGATGTTGTCATAGATAGACAAAAATTGGCTGAAGCCGGTATAGTATCCGTAATTGCACAGATAGACAAGAGTACAAACAAACTCATAGGAAAACCTAAAGTTTTAAGCTATGGACTGGTTGCCGATAAAGATATGCAAAAATTTTCAAAAGAGGTGGAAGATATACTTGATCAACTTCTTATAAATGCAAAAAGTGAAATGTTAGGTAATCCAAAGGCTGTTGAAAATGCTTTAAGACAAGCAGTTAGAAAACATGTTTTTAGAAAAATGAAAAAATATCCTACTGTTGTTCCGACTATATTTATACTATAAGGCAGAAAATGAATTTTACAAATATCGCCAAAGATGTTTTAAGAACCGAAGCAAATGAGCTTTTAAGAGCGGCAAATGAATTAGATGATGAAATAGAAAAAGCAGTTGAGATTGCCTATGAAACAAAAGGTAAACTCATAGTTACAGGAGTAGGAAAATCGGGGCTTATAGGAGCTAAAATCGCTGCAACTTTAGCAAGTACCGGAACAAGTAGTTTTTTTATACACCCTACTGAAGCCATGCATGGTGATCTTGGAATGATAGGAAGCGAAGATAGTGTTTTGGCCATAAGTTACAGTGGAGAAAGTGAAGAACTTATAAGATTACTGCCTCATTTAAAAAGATTTGATATACCTCTTATAGCCATGGCAAAAAGTAAAAATACAACTCTTGGAAGATATGCAGATGTTTTTTTATCTGTTGATATACAAAAAGAAGCATGTCCTTTAAATACTGCTCCGACAAGCTCAACTACTCTAACTTTGGCTCTTGGAGATGCACTGGCGGTATGTCTGATGAAAAAAAGAGGATTTAAGAAAGAGGATTTTGCCTCTTTTCACCCGGGAGGAAGCTTGGGTAAAAAACTTTTTGTGAAAGTAAAAGATATTATGCAAAAAGAATCTTTGCCAATTTGTCCGAAAGATACTCCCATGAAAGAAGCGGTTATCACCATGAGTGAAGGAAGACTTGGCAATGCACTTTTGGTTGATAATGAAAAGCTTGTTGCAATTCTTAGTGACGGTGATGTAAGAAGAGCTTTGCAAGAGAGCGATTTTGATATAGAAAAACCTGCTTTTTTATATGCAAACAAAAACCCGAAAACCATAAGCAATGAAAATTTGCTTGCAAGCGATGCTCTAAAAGAGATAGAAAAATATAAAATACAGATATTGGCTGTAACAGATAAAAAAAACCATATAAAAGGTGTTTTACATATACACCATTTAGTAGAAGCGGGTATAAAATAAAGGAAAACTTTGGAAAAAATACGACTTAATAAAATGATATCTCACAATACGAGATATTCAAGAAGAGAAGCGGATGAACTTATAAAAAATGCAGAAGTAACACTTGACGGAAAGGTTGTAACAGATTTATCCACCAAGGTTGATTTTGGTGATAAAATACATATAAAAGGAAGAAGGCTTTACAGAAAAGATCACTTTAGTGTTATTGTTTATCACAAAAGAAAAGGTGAATTAGTCACCAAAAAAGATGACAGAGGTAGAAAAACAATATATGATAATTTACCAAAAAAATTCTCACACTATCTTCCTGTCGGAAGACTTGATTTTACAAGTGAAGGACTTTTACTTTTAACCGATTCGCCCAATGTGGCGGGAAAGCTTATGCAAAGCAACCTTGAAAGGATTTACTATCTTAAAATTGAAGGTGAAGTAACCGATGCTATGCAAGAGGGTATGAAAAATGGTGTTTTTATAGACTCAAAAGTCGGCGGTCACAAAAACAGTGATATAGAATCTATGCAAATAGCTCCTTTTTTGGGATATAAGATTATAAAAAATTCTCCTACTTTTTCAAAACTAAAAGTTGCTATAAAGGAAGGGAAAAACAGAGAACTTAGAAGATTTTTTGCATATTTTGATTCAAATGTGGTAGACTTAAAAAGAGTAAGTTTCGGAGGAATTGATTTGGGTATGCTAAAAGAGGGCAAAACAAGATTTCTCACAAAAAGTGAATATCAAAGTCTTCATGACTTTTTGCATAAAAAATGAGTCTTAATTTAACCGCTATACTTCAACCAAAAAATCTTGATGAATTTATCGGTCAAAGCCATATATTGAGTAATGACAAGCCTCTTTATAAGCTTATAAATAAAAAAGAAATTCCTCATATGGTATTTTTTGGCCCCCCGGGATGCGGCAAAACCACACTTGCCAAAATCTGTGCTTCACGATTGGAAAGTTCATTTCACTACCTTGATGCTACAAATCTCAAAGTAGAAGATATAAGAAAAATATTATCAAAAAATACTCTTTTAAAACCACTTATCTTCATAGATGAAATACACAGACTATCAAAAAATCAACAAGAAGTTCTACTTTTGCCGATGGAAAGAAAAAACTGTATCATCATAGGAGCAAGTACGGAAAATCCTTATTACTCTTTGACTTCGGGCATAAGGTCACGAATGATGCTGTTTAAATTCAAACCGCTAAACAAAAAAGAGCTTGAGAGTATTCTTGAAATGGCAATCCGAAAATTTGGTTTTAAGATTGAAAATGATGCAAAAGAGTATCTTTTGCATACAAGCGGCAATGATGCCAGAAGCATGTTAAATCTGATAGAATTTGCACTTGTAATTGAAAAAAATATTACACTAAAAACTCTAAAATCTCTTAAAGATATGCCTTCAAAAGAAGGAGTAAATTCAAAAGAGACACACTATGATCTTATAAGTGCACTTATAAAAAGTATAAGAGGAAGTGATATAGATGCCTCTTTGTATTATCTTGCAAGGATAATTGAAGCCGGAGAAAAAGCAGAGTATATAGCAAGAAGACTTGTTATCCTCTCAAGCGAAGATATAGGAAATGCAAACCCGAATGCATTGAATTTGGCAACCAATACACTAACTGCCGTTGCCCATATAGGATATCCGGAAGCGAAGATCATATTATCGCAATGTGTCATATATCTTGCATCATCACCAAAATCAAACAGCAGTTATAAAGCTATAAAAAATGCTCAAAAATATATAAAACAAAATACTTTAAAACCCATACCGAATCATTTAAAACAAAATTCCGAGGATTATCTTTATCCTCATGATTTTGGCGGATATATAAAGCAAGAGTATATGAAAGATAGTGTAAAATTTTATAAAAATAATAAAATAGGCTTTGAAAAAACTCTAAATGAGTGGCTTAAAAAATTAAAAACGGAGACAAACAATTGAATATAGCAATCATAGGTGGCGGTATAAGCGGACTTACCACTGCATTTTACATAAAATACTTCAGTCCGCAAACGAAGATAACACTTTTTGAAAAAGAAGCTTATCTTGGCGGAAAAATGCATACGGTTCAAAAAGACGGTTTTTTTATAGAAGAGGGTAGCAATGGATTTTTATCCAATAAACCTGACACTTTGGAGCTTGTAAAACTTAGCGGATGCAAAGATATACTTTTAAAAAGCAGTGATAATGCGAGAAAAAGATTTATTTATGATAAAAAGCTTGAAGTTTTACCCGAATCTCCAAAAGCATTTTTAACAACTTCTCTTCTTAGCCTAAAAGGAAAACTTAGAGTTTTATGGGAACCATTTGCATTTGCTAAAAAAGATGACGGTGATGAAAGTCTGCAATCATTTGGTTACAGAAGAGTAGGAAAAGAGATGACTGATGTTTTTTTGGATGCTATGGTTGCAGGAGTTTATGCTTCAACTCCATCAAAAATATCAGCCCCGGCAGCATTTCCGCTTGTAGTCAATCTGGAAAAAAAGTATGGTTCTCTTTTTAAGGGTATGCTTGCAAAAAAGAAAAAAGAAGCAGGGCCGGGCGGAGTTTTAATGAGCTTTAGAGGCGGAGTCAGCTCTTTTATAGAAAAACTCTCATTATGTATTGATATGAATATCATAAAAGATACACAAATTACAAGCTTGCAAAAAGATAAAAATGAGTTTGTTATAACTTCGGACAATATAAAAATGCACTTTGACAAAGTTGTACTTGCCACTCCGGCTTACAGTACGGCGAATATTTTAAAAGAGTTGGCTCCGGATTTATCAAAAGAGTTAGAAGAGATAGAGTATTCGCCGATATCTATAGTGGCAACAGGTTATGAAAAACTATCAAATGATTTAAACGGTTTTGGTCTTTTAACAACCACAAGAGCTAAAAAAAGTATTCTTGGTATTCTTTGGGACAGTTCCATATTTGACGACAGAGCCCAATCAAACAAAAAGCTTCTTAGGGTCATGATAGGCGGACAAAGAGATAAAAAATTAGCTTTAAAAGATGAAAATGAACTTTTGACAATAGCATTAAATGGTATAAAAGAGACTATGGCAATAGATAAAAAACCTGATTTTTACTATATAAAAAGATGGGAAAAGGGGATACCGAACTATGCTGTAGGCCATATAAAAAAAGTGGATAAAATTTTTAATATGGCTAAAAATATAGATGGTTTATATCTTAATTCAAATGCATACAAGGGTATAGGTTTAAATGATTGTGTTAGCAATTCAAAAAAGTGTGCTTTGGAAATAGTTGGTAAAAATTCTTAAAACAATCATGCTTCAAAAAACACAAATAAAAATAAAAATCATGATTGTTTCTCTCGCCGACAGGCGTAGCATAAGTTTTACCCCACAAAATTTTAAAATTTTGTGGGGACCCCAAAGTGATAGGAATTTTTGCTGGAATTCATTTTCAGCAAAAAGGAGATTTTAAAATGAAATATATCTTTTTTATTTTTTTGCCGGTTTTTGTATTTGCAAATGTACTTCAAGATGTCATAGACAAAGCAAAACCATACTCCGTAATAGAACTCAAAGACGGAATTTACAAAGGAAATATAGTTATAAACAAACCTTTAAAAATCTTGGCAAAACAAGGGGCAAAGGCTATTATCGATGCAGACAAAAAGGGCAGTGTCATACTTTTGAAAAGTTCGAATATAACTTTACAAAATCTCATCATAAAAGGAACAGGTCACAGAAAAGAGATATTTGATAGTGCGATTATAGGCGAAAAGATAAATAACATAACTATAAAAAATTGCAAAATTACCGACTCTCTTTACGGTATAAATATCTCTATGGCAAATAATATAAAAATTATCTCAAATACAATCTCTTCAAAAGATGAAAAAAAGCCTTTAAGAGGAGACGGTATAAAGTTTTGGTATGTAAACAATTCAAAGATTATAGGAAATACTTTTTTAAAAGTAAGAGATATACATTTTGAGAGATCCGATAATAATATCATAAAAAATAACCGTTTCTTATACAATAGATTTGCAACCCATATAGAGTTTGGTAAAAATAACCTTATTGAAAATAACTTTTACAGATACAATTCGGTCGGTATTTTACTTGAGGGTACGACAAAAATAAAAATTATAAAAAATAAAATTCTAAATTCAAACGGCATGGCAGCCATAGGAGCACTTTTCAGAGGCGGAAATCATATAATTTTTCAAAATAATATACTCAAATACAACAGAGAAGGATTATATATTGATGCAAAACCTTCCAAGCTTGAAAAATTTAAAAGAAAAATAATCAATAATGAGATAAGTTTTAACTTGCAAGCCATACACTTTCATGCAATCATTGCCAACAATATTATAACATTCAATAAAATTCATGACAACCTTTATGATATAGTAAAAGATATAACAGGATATAAAAATTTAAACAATAAGGTAGAATACAATTATTGGGGTCAATACAAAGGATTTGATACAAATTATGACAATATAGGAGATACCCCTTATATTATAAAAAGATATTTTGACAAACTTTACAGTTATAACAATAAAATAAAATTCTTTTACGGCAGTACTGTTATGGCAGTAGTGGATTTTTTATGTGAAATAGCTCCATTTACCAAACCGGAAATACTCCTTGTGGATAAAAAACCTGTATTTAAGGATAAATGATGAAACATTTTAAAAAAGGTGAAGTTTATACCATATCATTAGCACATCTTTTTCATGATATTTTTTCATCTTTTTTAGCTCCTATTTTACCGCTTCTTATAGAAAGACTCGGTATCTCACTTTCATTTGCATCATTTTTGGATATTGCCAGAAAAATTCCGTCACTTTTAAATCCATTTTTAGGTTTGATGGCCGAAAGAAGAGATGTAAAATATTTTGTTATACTAACTCCTGCCATTACAGCTGTTTCAATGTGTCTTCTCGGGCTTACCTCTTCATACGCCATAGCTCTTTTACTGCTTTTTATAGCCGGTATAAGTGCCACTTTATTTCATATCCCTTCACCTACTATGATAAAGATAGCTTCGGGCACACAAACAGGAAAAGGTATGAGCTTTTTTATGGTCGGAGGAGAAAGTGCCAGAACCATAGGTCCTCTTATCGTAACCGGTTCTATATCATTATGGGGATTTGAGGGAATTTACAGGCTTATTCCTATCGGAGTATTGGCATCTTTTTTTTTATGGTATAAATTGAAAGATTTTCAAGTAAATAATTTCAGCACCAAAAAAATTGAAAAAGGCAATACAAAAGAGATACTCAAAAAAGTATCATCTTTTTTTGCCATACTTGGCAGTTATATGCTTTTTAATGCAGGAACTAAATCTGCTGTAACTTTATATCTTCCCGTATATCTTACCAGACATGGCTTTTCAATATATGAAGCAGGTATTTCTCTCTCTGTTTTACAGTTTTTCGGAATACTCGGTACATTTTTTTCAGGCCATTTTTCCGATAAGATAGGAAGAAAAAATATGTTACTTATATCAGCTTTCGGAACAACTTTGTCAATGATATTTTTTTTATACTTTAATTCTACCGCTCTTTTTCCCATATTGGCTGTTTTGGGCTTTTTTCTCTTTACTCCGAATCCTGTTATGATGGCAGCAGTTCAGGATACCAATACTTCAAAGCCAACTTTTCTCAACAGCATTTATATGGGTATAAACTTCGGTATCAGCTCACTTGTGGTCTTTTTAGTAGGATTCTTTGCCGATATTTACGGTCTTGAGAGAGTATATGAAATTTGTACCGTTTTTACTTTTTTATCTCTTTTTATCATACTCTTTTTACCTGTTAAACAATGATAATTTTTAGGCTTAAATAGTCATTTTTTAGCCTTGATGATAGTCATTTCTAATTATAAATTTTTAAGATATAATTCGCTTAAATTTTACTCTCCCAAAAGGTATCAAATGCTTGCAGAAGTTTTAAAAAGAGACGGTACTACACAAGAATTTCAGTCATATAAAATAGAAGATGCAATTAAAAAAGCTTTCAAAAGTGAAAATACCACATATGACAGGCAAGTATTTTTAAATGTTTTAGATAAGATAAAGCACAAAAGAGTAGCTGCAGTCGAAGATATACAAGATTTAATCGAGCATGAACTATACAAAGCAAGATACTTTGAAGTAATGAAATCCTTTATGCAGTACAGACTTATCCATAAGATGCAAAGAGAACATGTATTGGGTTTAAATGAAGATACCACTTATATAAACTGTACCCAAACTATTGAAGAGTATATAGATAAACTTGACTGGAGAATCAATGCAAACTCCAACACAGGATACTCAAATGCCGGCTTGGTAAATAATTCAGCAGGCAAAATTATAGCAAATTACTGGCTTGATAAGATTTATTCAAGAGAAGAGGGATATGCTCACAGAAATGGAGATTATCACATACATGATCTTGACTGCCTTACCGGATATTGTGCCGGATGGAGTTTAAGGGTACTTTTAGATGAAGGCTTTAACGGAGTCAGAGGCAGAGTTGAAAGTAAAGCTCCAAGCCATTTTAGAGAAGCTTTGGGACAAATGGCAAACTTTTTAGGAATTTTACAGAGCGAGTGGGCCGGAGCACAGGCATTTAGTAGTTTTGATACATATCTTGCACCATATGTTTTTAAAGACAAACTCTCTTTTAAAGAGGTAAAAAAAGCTGTAAGAAGTTTTATATACAATTTAAATGTTCCTGCCCGATGGGGACAGAGTCCATTTACGAACATTACCATTGATTGGACAGTTCCGAATGATTTAAAAGATCAAATACCTACCAAAAACCAATATCATCTTTTAAAAAATATAAATGACAGGGAACTTTTAAATGAAGCAAAAAAAAGAGGCGTTAAAAATTTAACCGATTTGACATATAAATATTTTCAAAAAGAGATGAATCTTATAAACAGAGCCTACTATGAAGTAATGACTGAGGGAGATAAAACAGGTCAACCTTTTACTTTTCCCATTCCTACTGTAAATATCACGGAAGATTTTGACTGGTATGGAGAAAATACGGATCTTCTTTTTGAAAATACTGCAAAAATCGGCTCAAGCTACTTTCAAAATTTTATAGGAAGCCAGTATATAAGAGATGAAAATGGCAATTTGATTGAAAATCCTGAAGCTTACAAACCGGGTGCTGTTAGAAGTATGTGTTGTAGGCTTCAGTTGGATTTAAGAGAACTTTTAAAAAGAGGCGGCGGGCTTTTTGGCAGTGCGGAAATGACAGGAAGCATAGGGGTTGTTACCATAAATGCCACAAGACTTGGATATCTTTATAAAAATAACAAAGAAGCATTATATAAAGAACTTGAAAGATTGATGGATTTGGCAAAATCAACTCTTGAAAAAAAAAGAGTCTTTATACAGGAAATGTATGACAGGGGCTTATACCCTTATACGAAAAGATATCTTCCCGGATTCAACAATCACTTTTCAACCATAGGGATTAACGGTATCAATGAAATGATACGAAATTTTAGTGAAGATAAAGATGATATTACAACAGAATTTGGAATGAAATTTGCTATTGAATTGTTAGAATATATGAGAGAAAAATTAAAATCATATCAAGAGGAAACAGGCAATTTGTATAATTTGGAAGCTACTCCGGCAGAAGGAACTACTTATAGATTTGCAAAAGAGGATAAAAAAAGATATCCTGATATACTGCAAGCAGGTTTCGGTAAAAATATATACTATACAAATTCTTCTCAGCTTCCGGTAAATTATACTGATGATCCTTTTGAAGCACTTGATATGCAAGATGAACTTCAGTGTAAATATACGGGAGGAACGGTTTTACACCTGTATATGAGTGAAAAGATAAGTTCGCCCGAGGCTTGCAGAAAGCTTGTAAAAAATGTTATTGGCAATTACAGACTTCCATATATCACTATAACACCTGTTTTTTCCGTATGTGAAAAACACGGATACATAAACGGAGAACATGAATACTGTCCGTATTGTGATGAAGAGTTGATAAATGAATATGAAAAGGAGATATTATGACAAAAGAGGAAATTTTAAAAAAATTAGAAAGTAAAAGAACAAAGTGTACTGTCTATACAAGAGTAATGGGATATCACAGACCCGTTGAAAGCTTTAATATAGGAAAAAAAGGAGAACACAAGCAAAGAAAACATTTTAAGGAAAATCCCTCTGTAAAACTTCAAAACTGTGCATAAAATACTCTATGATATAACAAAATTTACTGCACTTGATTATGAAGATCATTTAAGTGCCGTATTGTGGTTTGGGGGATGCAATATGAGATGTCCCTACTGCCATAACTCCGATATTGTATTTGGCAAAAACAATATAACAAAAGATGAACTTTTTACTTTTTTAAAAAGCAGAATCGGAAGACTTGAAGCCGTAGTTTTAAGTGGTGGAGAGTGTACTTTGTATAAAGATTTACCAAATTTGGCAAAAGAGATAAAAAAACTTGGTTTTAAAATAAAAATAGATACCAACGGAACTAAACCTGATATTATAAAGGAGATGATAGAAAAAAAGTTTATTGATTTTATTTCGCTTGATTATAAAGCACCAAAAAAACATTATCACAAAGTTACACAAAACAGTGACTTTGACAAATTTTATGAAACTCTGACTTACCTTATAAAAAAAGATCAGAATTTTGAAGTAAGAACAACTGTTCATACTGATTTATTGGGGGTTTATGACATAAATCTTATCATAAAAGAATTGCATTTACTCGGATATAAAGGTAATTATTACATACAAAACTATATGCATCAAGATAAAATCTTAGGTGATTTAAAAGAACAGAAAAAAATAATTGACAAAGATAAAATTATAAAAGATTTAATATCTGTTAAATTTAGAAATTTTTAAACCTTTACTCTTTGAGCATGAGTTAGAGCTATAGCTATAGCATCAGTTATATCAAGAGGTTTTATCTCTTTTCTTATTCCAAGAATTCTTTTTACCATAAATGCCACTTGTTCTTTTGTTGCTTTTGCTTTTGAGGTTACTGCTTTTTTTACCTGAAGCGGAGTATATTCGTAAAAATTACCAAGTTCCAAAAGAATTTTAAGAGAAAGAGCTCCTCTAAATTGTGCCAGTTTTAAAACTGTTTTTGGATTGTGTGCATAAAATATATCTTCAATTGCAACTTCATCTATAATATGATTTTTTATAATCATATCTAAACCCTCGACAAGTTCTACAATTTGATTTTGGAGTTGTGTTTCTTTAATTTTTATAAGTCCGGCTTCTATAAGCGAAACTTTATTTTTTTCTTTTTTGATGATGGCATAACCACAATTTCTACTGCCCGGGTCTATTCCTAAAATATTCATTAATTTTACCTTATTAATTACTTATTCACACTATTTTCACTATGTGAATATATGTTAATCATATATCAAAAACTATTTTAACTAATTATTTAAGGTATTTTAGCTAAAATAATATATATTTTCACATATTTTTCAATATGTGAAAAGTTTCAATCAAGGGAAAATTTTGCTGATAGATGATATTTTGGAACTTTTAAAAAAAGAGATAACACTTCAAGAATACAACAGATATATAAAACAACTCTCTTTTAATGAAAAAGAGTCAAAATCAAACCTTTTGGTTTTTGAAGTACCGAATATTTTGGTAGCCAACTGGATAAAAACGAAATACAGCAGTAAAATTTCTCATCTATATGAAGTAAAAACCGGTAAAAAATCTCAAATAATTATAAGAGTAAAAAACGGTAAAACCGGTAAAAACAGTATAAAAAAAGAGGTCTCAAAAGAGATTCAAAATTCTAAAAAAATAACTATACTAAATCCATCTTTTACATTTGGCAGTTTTGTTGTAGGAAGTTCAAACCAATTTGCTTTTACTGTTGCGAAATCAGTTGCCGAAAAACCTGGAATTGTTTATAATCCTGTTTTTATATACGGTCCGACAGGTCTTGGAAAAACTCATTTGATTCATGCCATAGGAAATTATGCATCTCAAAAAGGCAAAATTATAATTTATGCCACTATAGAACAATTTATGAATGATTTTACCTACAATCTAAGACAGCAAACAATGGATAGATTTAGAGAAAAATATAGAAATTGTGATATTCTTCTTATAGATGATATTCAGTTTTTAAGCAATAAAATTCAAACGCAAGAAGAATTTTTTCATACTTTTAACGAACTTCACAATAATGGAAAACAGATAGTTTTAACTTCGGATAAACCTCCAAAGATGATTGCAGGTCTTGAAGAGAGACTAAAAAGCAGATTTGAATGGGGTATTAAAGCTGATATAACTTTACCTGAATTAGAAACTAAAATTGCCATAATAAAAAAGAAGTGTGAAATTGACGGAATTAAACTAAATGATGAAATTATAAATTATATAGCAACAAATATGGGCGATAATATAAGAGAAATAGAAAGTGCAATAATAAATCTAAATGCCTATGCATCTTTAATGGGACAAAAAATAACTTTTGAATTTGCAAAAAATGTTATGAAAGAACAGATAAAAGAAAGAAATAACAGTATATCATTGGAAGACATCATAAATGTAATTTCAAAAGAATTAAATATAAAACCAAGTGAAATAAAATCTAAAAGAAGAAATAAAAATATAGTTGAAGCCAGACGAATCGGTATCTATCTGGCTAGAACTCTAACACCAAATTCTATGCCTTCTTTGGCAAATTTTTTTGGCATGAAAGATCATACTGCAGTATCACATAATATGAAAAAAATAAATGAAATTATTCAAAATGATGAAAACTTTAAAGTTAGAGTTGATGAACTGAAAAATATGATCTTAACGAAATAAATGTGAACAAATGTGAAAATAAAGTCAAACATTTAAATCTTGCAAATATAAAAATTTAAGAGGTTTAAACTACTTTTTCACATTTTCAAGGTAATATACTACTATTACTATTTTATTTTATAATATAAAAGGAAACAAAGGAGTAAAGATGAAAATTTCTATCAACAAAAGTGTTTTAGAAAATATGCTTATAAATACACTTCCGTATTTGGAAAAAAAAGATTTAAGCCAAATAACTTCACATATTCTTATAAATGCTTATGAAGATACTTTAGATATTAAAAGTACCGATTTTGAAATAGGTATAGAAATTTTTAGTAAAAATGTTCATATCAATGAACCGGGTACTGCAACAGCAAACGGTAAAAAACTGTTTGATATAATAAAAATACTAAAAGACAGTGATGTAACACTTGAAACAATAAATGATTATCTTTATATAAAACAGAAACACTCAAAATTCAAACTTCCTATGTTTAATCCTTCCGAATTTCCTGAGTTTCCAAAAATTGATAATAAACCAAAATTTGAAATTAATTCTTCAGCATTGGTAAGATCTATTAAAAAAATAGCACCGGCAATTGATACAAACAATCCGAAGTTTGAATTAAACGGGGCACTGATAGATATAAAAAAAGATCATATCAATATAGTGGCAACCGATACAAAAAGACTTGCTTTGGTTAAGATAGATAATAGCAGTGAAAAAGATATATCTCTTATCATTCCGAAAAAAGCCATAAGTGAAATTCAAAAGATATTTTTTGATGAAATTGAAATTTACTATGATGAAAACAGTTTCATAGCAATTTCACCGAATTTTAAATTTTTTACAAAACTTATAAATGGAAAATATCCTGATTATGAAAGAATAATACCAAAAGAGATGGATAAAAGACTTCTTTTAAACAGAGATAAAATTATTGATGCTATCAAACAAATATGGGTAGTATCTCAAGAGATAAAAGTAACATTTAAACCTGATTTGATAGTTTTTGAAAGTTTAAATGATACCAATATAGAAGCTAAAACAGAGATAGAGTTCGATACAGGATTGAATGAAGAAATATTTCTTGCAATCAATTCAAAACATGTAATAGATTTTTTAACAAATATTGAAAAAAACAGCTTTACTCTTGGATATAATGATTCAAGTATGCCTTTTACCTTGGAAAGTGATAACTTTTTAACTATAATTATGCCTATAATGATATAAAAAAATGAGGAACAGTAAATAATGGAAAAAAAATACAATGCATCAAATATAAAAGTTTTAAAAGGTCTTGAGGCGGTTAGAAAAAGACCCGGAATGTATATAGGTGATACCAATATAAACGGTCTTCATCATTTAGTTTATGAAGTAGTTGATAACTCAATTGATGAGGCAATGGCCGGATACTGTGATACTATAGAAGTAATACTGACTAAAGAAGGAAGTGTTAAGGTTACGGATAACGGAAGAGGTATTCCCGTTGATTTACACCCTACTGAAAAAATTCCTGCTGCAACTGTAGTTTTAACCGTATTGCATGCCGGAGGAAAATTTGATAAAGATACATATAAAGTAAGCGGCGGTCTTCATGGAGTCGGTGTATCAGTTGTAAATGCACTTTCGCAAAAGCTTAAAATGACAATATATAAAAATAAACAAATTTATACTCAAGAGTTTGAAAGAGGTATTCCTGTAAATGAACTTGAAATAGTAGGAAATACACGAAAACAAGGTACTACTATAGAATTTTGGCCGGATTCTGATATTTTTGAGACAGTTGAATTTGATTTTCAAATTTTATCTAAAAGATTTAAAGAGTTAGCATATTTAAACCCAAGAATAACTATAACTTTATTTGATGAAAGAGATGGTAAAAAGGATATTTATCATTTTGAAGGCGGAATAAGTCAATTTGTAAAAGATTTAAATAAAAAAGATGCTATTACAAAAGTAGTTCATTTTGATAAAAAAGTTGATGACATAGAGATAGATATCGCACTTTTATATAATACAAGTTACAGCGAAACACTTTTTTCTTTTGTAAATAATATAAAAACAATAGAGGGCGGAACTCATGAAAGCGGCTTTAGAGCAGGACTTACAAGAGTTATATCCAACTATAAAAATAATAATGCAAATCAAAGAGAAAAAGATATAAAAATTAGTGGAGATGATGTTAGAGAGGGACTTATAGCAATTGTCAGTGTAAAAGTTCCGGAACCTCAATTTGAAGGTCAGACAAAAGGAAAACTCGGAAGTTCTTATGTAAAACCACTTGTTCAAAAAACTACTTATGAAACTTTATCAAAATATTTTGAAGAAAATCCTATAGAAGCTAAAATTATAATGGATAAAGCTATATCCGCCGCAAGAGGAAGAGAAGCGGCTAAAAAAGCCAGAGATTTAACAAGAAGAAAAGATGCTATGAGTATAGGTACACTTCCTGGCAAGCTTGCTGATTGTCAAAGTAAAGATGCCAGTATATGTGAATTGTATCTTGTAGAGGGAGATAGTGCGGGTGGTAGTGCAAAACAAGGAAGAGATAGGGTTTTTCAAGCAATTTTACCATTAAAAGGTAAGATTTTAAATGTAGAAAAAAGCAGAATTGATAAAATCTTAAAATCTGATGAGATAAAAAATATGATAACTGCTCTTGGTTGCGGTATAGGGGAAGAATTTAATTCTGATAAACTAAGATATCACAAGATAATTATTATGACTGATGCTGATGTGGACGGAAGTCATATACAGACACTTCTTTTAACTTTTCTTTTTAGATATCTAAGACCTTTGGTAGAAGAAGGTTTTGTATATATAGCTCAACCCCCACTTTATAGATATAAAAAAGGCAAGAAAGAGATATATTTAAAAGATAATAAAGCAATGAGTGAATTTCTTATAGAGACAGGTATTCAAAATATGGAATTTGAAGGAATCGGTCTTAAAGATGCCATAGAATTTTTTAAGATTGTTTCAGCTTATGATAATATATTAAAAGAGCTTGAAAAAAGATTTTCTATGATAGAAGTTATAAGATATATGATAGAAAATCCTGATATTGTAAAAAACAGTAATCAACAACTTTATAAAATAATAGAAAAATTTGTAAATAATTTAGGCTACAATATCTTAAACAGTACTGTAAATGAACAGGAAATACATTTGTTTATTCAAACAAAAGACGGACTTGAAGAACTTGTTATAGATGATAATCTTTTTACAAATCCTTTATATGAAGAAGCACTTTATATTCATACCAAAATAAAAGAAAGAGATACGGGTATATTTGGTGATAAGGATTTGATTGAAATTTTAAAAGAGATAGAAAAAAATGCTAAAAAAGGTGCATATATACAAAGATATAAAGGTCTTGGAGAAATGAATCCCGAACAACTTTGGGAAACAACCATGAATCCTCAAAACAGAAGACTTTTAAAAGTAAATGTTGATAATTTTGAAGTTGCAAGCGAAACATTTTCTCTATTTATGGGAGATGAGGTAGAACCCAGAAGAAATTATATTCAAGAGCATGCCAAAGACGTTAAACATTTGGATGTATAATGCTCTATAGTGAAATCAAAGAGAGGGAAAATCGTTTCATACTCTCTTTGAAAATAGCACTGCCTTTTTTGTTTGTTGTTGCTTTTGCTATTTTGGTTATTGTAACTGATTTAGATATCAAATCACTTCTTAAAAATAATATAATATCTTTTTTGGTTATTACTTTTTTATATATATACTATATTTTATATCAAATTTATATGGCTTTTAAAACTTCACTGATTGACAATATTACAAAAGCATTTTCAAGAGATTATATATTGAAGATTGTAGATATTGAAAAAAAATATGAAGATTTTTCCGTAGTACTTTTAAAAATAAATAATATAGAAGATATAAATGACAGATATGGTATCAAAAAAACAGATAAAATACTTATGTTATTTGTTTATAAACTTGATGAATTTTTAAAAGAAGAAGGTTTTAAAAATAACAAAATAGGTCATATAATAGGCGGAAGTTTTTTATTGGTTTTGCAAACAGATGAAAAAAAAGCAAATCATTTTATAAAACAGTTTATCAAAAAAATTGAAAACGGCCAAATTGATAATATATTTTTAAAGATTTTTTACTCTGTATCTTTAAGCAGTAGTGAAAACAGTGCTGAAGAATTATTGGTTTCTCTTTATGAAAAAATAAAATCCGACAGTAAAGACAGAAGAAAGAGAAGAATAAATATAAAAGTAAGAGAATTTGAAAAACTGATTGTGAACTGTGTTAAAAACAGAGATTTTGATTTTAGATTTCAGCCTATGGAAGATACAAAAACAAAAGAGATAAAAGTTTATGAATTATTAGTAAGATTAAATTCAAAAAAGTATGGAAAAATTTCACAAAATCAATTTATCTCTGTCGTCAACAGAATCGGATATGAATTGGCTTTTGATATGATAATTGTTGAAGAGATTTTTAAAATAGCAACCCGGTATAAAAATATGATTTTTTCAATCAATATATCTTCATATTCTATAAGAAACAGCCAATTTTTAAACAGAGTAAAAAAATTACTTAAAAATTATGATATTAAAAAATACAGTATTATTTTTGAAATAAATGCCAACAATACACTAAATGATATAGCAAGATTGAATGAAAATATAAATATGCTTAAAAATTTTGGTATTTTAATAGCAATTGATAGTTTTGGTGCGGATAATACTTCTTTTAAATATATAAAAAATATAAATTTTGATATAGTTAAATTTGATATAGATTATTCTAAAAGATATACAGAAAAAAAACATCAGGAAATTTTAAAAGCTTTTATAAAAATATTTAAAAGTTTAAATGTTAAAACAGTTATAAAATTTATAGAAGATGAAGAGAGTTATAAATTTTTTAAAAATATCGAAATAGATTATATACAGGGTTTTATCATAGGAAAACCAGTAAAAAATATAACTTCTTAAGGAGAAAAATATGAAATATGGTGAAAAAGAGATAAAAGAATTTGATATTAAAAAAGATGAAAATTTTTGGCCAAATAACCATAAAAAAAATTATACTATAAAAATAACACTGCCGGAATTTATGTGTAAATGTCCAAGAAGCGGATATCCTGATTTTGCAACAATATATCTTGAATACATACCAAGAGATAAAGTTATAGAACTTAAAGCTTTAAAACTCTATATTAACTCTTTTATGGATAGATATATAAGTCATGAAGACAGTATAAATGAGATATTTGATGCTCTTTATGAATCTTTGAAACCAAAATATATGAAAATTACAGGTGATTTTAATCCCAGAGGAAATGTACATACCGTTATAGAAAGAGAAGAAAATGTTAGATGCAAAACTGATTGAGTATTTTTTTAATGCCGCTTCCATACAACGATGGAATGATTATCCAAGAATGATAGAGCTTGTTGAGCTTGATAAACAGGCTCATAAATTTATCATAGCTTACTTTATAGCAAAACTCGAAGATAATGTTGATTATAGAGCACTTATCGAGGGAGGAATTTTTGAATTTTTAAGAAGAGTCGTAGTGACTGATATAAGACCTGATGTTTTTCACAAAGCTTTAATGCAAAAAAAAGATGAGATAAATTCCTGGGTTATTAAAAATTTAAAAGATTCTATCAAAGATATAGATAACGGAAATTTTTTGAAAAGATTTGAAGATTATTTGACAAATGATAAATTATATAAAAAAGAGAGATTTATACTTAAAGCAGCTTCATATCTTGCAACAAAGTGGGAATTTTCCATAGTTTATCAAACAAGTTCTTTTTTAAGTGATATAGATAAAACAAAAATTGCCGTAGAGGAAGAGATAGAAGATTATTATGAACTTATTGGAGTAAGAAAAATAGCTCTTGGAAAAAAACTTGCCCATTTAATAGATATAAGCGGAAGACTCAGATTTCAAAAAAGATGGGCACAAACCCCAAGAATTCCAAATACATCAGTTCTTGGACATATGCTTATAGTTGCATTTTTGGGATATTTTTACTCTATTAAAGTAAAAGCATGTAATAAAAGAGTGGAAAATAACTTTTTTTGTGCACTTTTTCATGATCTTCCCGAAGCTCTTACAAGAGATATAATTTCTCCTGTAAAGTACTCTGTTACCGGACTTGATGATATTATAAGCGAGTATGAAATAAGAAAAATAGAAGATGAGATTTTGCCATTGGTACCAAGTAGTTTTGTAAAAGAATTTAAATATATACTTGGTATATATGGTGATAAAAAAGATGAATTTGCCAATAAAATAAAATATGAAGGTACCATAAAAGAGGTTAATGACACAAAAAAATATAATGAAGATAAATACAATACTATTGATGGAAAAGCTTTAAAAGCCTGTGATAGAATTGCCGCTTTTATAGAAGCAACTTTATCTATATCTTATGGTGTCAAATCAAAAGAGTTGTTAAGCGGAAAAAAAGAGATATTGGGCAGGCTCAAAAACAATCAAGAGATAAATGGTATAAATTTTTATGAGTTGGCACAAGATATAGAAGAGTATTTTAAAGAGTAAAAAGCACTTCTCTTCAGATGGCTGCGGCACATAAACTCACAGGGTGCTCTGCTGCGTTCCCGCCCTGAAGCATTGTCCTGTAAGTCTATTGCACAGGTCTGAAGAGAAGCATTGAAGATATCTTGATATCCTCAATGTGATGAAATTGTACCAAATATGAGGTTAATATGATATTAAAAAAGATAAAAAATTATATCTTCTCTTTTTTCAGAGAGTTTTTGGTTTTTCATCACAGTTCTTTGGAGTTTAGAGCAAAATTGCTTGCATCAATGATAAGTATAAAAGAAAATATTGATAAATGTGAGAAAGATATATTGAAAAGTATAGCTGTTGAAATATATAAAAATGATGACAGCAGAGCCGAAATTCTTATAAATACAACTCTTGAATATGTAAAAAAGATACATGAAATAAATGGTTTGTATATTGATGATTTGATATTGGATATTGATAAAAATTTAAAGAAATATCCGAAATTTTATAAAAAAATTGATATAGAAAAATTAAATAGATTTTTAAAATGCAAAGCTACAACCGAAGAAAAACTTTTAAGACTAAGAATTTTGGAATATTATAAAAAAGAGTTGGAATATAAAGGTTTGTTAAATAATGCAGATAATAAATAAAATAGTAATTGTTTTATTTATTATATCTACTTTACTATTTTCATATGATAGATATAATATATTGGTTTTACACTCTTATCATAAAGGTTATAAATGGAGTGATGATATATCAAAAGCAATAGAAGATAATTTTCAAAATAATCCGAATATCGATATAACTACACTTTATATGGATGCACAAAGAATTGAAAATGATTCATACTACAGTAAACTTTTTGAGCTTTATAAAGAGGAATTTAAACATACTGCTTTTGATGTTGTTGTCGCAGTTGACAACAATGCCTTGGAATTTTTAACCAGGTTTAGAGATAAGATTTTTCAAAATAGTCCGATTGTTTTTTGCGGTATCAATAATTTCAGCGAAAAAATGATAGATTTTCCAAACTTTAGATATAAAGTTACCGGAATTGTAGAAAATGTTGATGTTAAAAAAAATATAGAGCTAATAATAAATATGGTTCCGTATCTTAACAAAATACTTATCATTAGTGATGAATCAAAAAGCGGATTGGATATAAAAAAAGATATTTTTAAAATTATGAAAAACTATTTTTATCTAAATTACGAATATCTTGATATGTTTGATTTAAAAGGTATAAAAAAGATAGTAAAAACTTTAAAAAAACATGATGCTATATTATATGTTTTTCATCAAAGAGATAAATCCGGAAAATATTTTACATATAAAGATTCTCTAAAAGAGGTAGCTTCTGTCAGTAAAGTTCCTATATTTGGTTTATGGGATTTTGATATGGGATACGGAGTAGTCGGAGGAGCTTTGCTAAATGGATACTCTCAAGGAAATGAAGCGGCAAAAATGGTATCTTTGATACTAAACGGAGTTGAACCGAAAGATATACCAATTTTAAAAAAAAGTACTTCAAGATATATATTTGATTATAATCTCTTAAAAAAATATAATTTAAAAATTCCAAAAAATATAAGAAAGGAAGCTTTGATTTTAAATAAACCAAAATCCATATATGAACAACATAAAAAAATTATTTGGATATTTGGTTCAATATTACTGTTTTTGCTGATAGTCAGTATAATTTTACTTATTAATATAACCAAAAAAAACAGGGCTGAGAAAAAGCTTCAAGAACAGTTGAAATTTTTAGAAGTTTTGATTGAAACTATACCGAACCCTATTTTTTACAAAGACAAATCCGGAAAATATTTAGGATGCAATAAAGCTTATGCCGATTTTATAGGTGCTACAAAAAAAGATATCTTGGGTAAAACAAGTTATGCATTTTTTAAAAATTTTGTAGCAAGTCAAAATACAAAAAGAGATCAAGAACTTTTAAATTCATTGAAAAATGATATATATGAGACAACTTTATATTCAAAAGACGGGAAATTTGCCAAACAGGTAATTATCAGCAAGGCCCCTTTTTATTTAAGTGACAATAGTGTTGGCGGAATTGTATGTGTTATAGATGATATAACGGAAGTAACACAGCAAAAGGAACTTTTAAACCAACAGTCAAAATTGGCTGAGATGGGAGATATGATTGCGGCAATTGCACATCAATGGAACGAACCTTTAGTAGAATTATCCGCGATAGTGCAAGATTTGCAAATGAATTTTTTGGAAGGAAGTATTGAAAAAAAAGATATTGAAGAATTTGTAAAAGATTCTATGATTCAAATACAATATATGTCAAATACTATAAAAGATTTTAGAAATTTTTTAAAGCCGTCTGTAAAAAAAGGAAAATTTTCTTTAAAAAAAGCATTTAGTGAAATTTATGAAATTATAGGAAAACAGATATTTTATGCAAATATAAATCTTATCTTTGCTGTTGATACCAAAAAAGAAGATATTGAAATATACGGATATGAAAATGAATTTAAACAGGTACTTTTAAATCTTATCAATAATTCAAAATCAAAAATTATAGAGTTGCAAGAAAAAAATAAAAAGTTTATAATAGAAATAGAAGCTTTTATAAAAGAGAATAAAATTTTTATAAATATAAGAGATAATGGAGGCCATATAAAAGATAGTATTATAGAATTTATATTTAATCCTTATTTTACAACTAAAAAGAATGGTACAGGACTTGGTCTGTATGTGGCAAAAATAATTATAGAAGATAAAATGAATGGGCATATCAAGGTACAAAATATTGAAAAAGATATAGTAGAATTTACAATTATTGTTCCAAAAGCAAAGGAGATATAAATATGAAACGAAGTTTCATTCTTGCCAAAGGCAAAGCTTTAGTGATAGGAATTTGCTTGGCGACTTGTTGCAAAGCAAAGGAGATATAAATATGAAAATACTACTTTTAGAAGATAACAAAAGATTAAACAATACTATAACAAAAAGATTAAAGATAGAGTGTTTTGAAGTTGATTCTTTTTTTGATGGAAGTAAAGCTTTTGAAGCAGTAGGAAAAGGATATAACTGTTATGTACTTGATATAAATGTACCAAACATAAACGGTGTAAAGATACTGAAAAATATCAGGGAGTATTTTCCAAATGTTCCTATCATTATCATTAGTTCAACCGTTGAGCTTGATATCATAAAAAATGCCTACAATACCGGATGCGATGATTATATTAAAAAACCGTTTTTTATAGATGAATTGATTATAAAAATAAAAAAATTGTGTAATATTGATAAAAATATCATAAAGATAGATGAACATTATGTATTTAATACAAAAGAAAATTCTCTTCTAAAAGATAATAAAATTATAGAGTTATCCAAAAAAGAAAAACTTCTTCTCGAACTTTTTATAAATTATAAGGATAAGCTTGTAACTTATGAAAGAATAGAGAGTTTTGTATGGGAAGGGGAATTAACAACCATAGATTCCATTAGAGCTTTAGTAAAAAGAGTTAGAAAAAAACTACCTCCAAATTGTATAAAGACAGAAGTCAATGAAGGATATAGATTTTTTGTCATATAAATGTCATGTATATATGCTAAAATTGTTGTTAAATTTTTTAAAAGGAGCATATATGAAGTTTTTGTCAACGACTATTAAAACTGCAGCAGTTGCCGCTTTGGCAGTCAGTATGAGTATAAGTGCGGCAAGTGCCAGAGTTTATCACTGGAAACTTGCTATGACATGGCCGACAAATTTACCACCGTTTAGTGATACGGTATATAAATTTGCTGATGATGTTAAAAAAATGAGTAACGGTCAACTTATTATAAGAGTTGATTCTAAAAATAAACACAAATCTCCATTTGGGATTTTTGATATGGTAAGAGCCGGTCAGTATGAAATGGGTCATACTGCATCTTATTATTATAAAGGTAAAGATCCGAATACAATGTTCTTTACCACAATGCCATTTGGTATGATAGCCCCGGAACAATGGGCATGGTTTTATTATGGAAATGGTATGAAATATATGGAAAAAGTATATAACAAATACAATATTATGGCATTTCCAGGAGGTGCAACCGGAAACCAAATGGGCGGATGGTTTAGAAAGCCTATAAAATCTTTAGCTGATTTAAAAGGTCTTAAGATGAGAATTCCGGGACTTGCCGGAGAGATTATGGCAAAACTTGGAGTAACTGTTACCAATATAGCCCCGGGAGAACTTTATACTTCACTTGAAAGAGGCAATATTGATGCATTGGAGTGGGTAGGACCCGGTATGGATATAAGAATGGGATTTCATGAAATTGCCAAATATTATTATACAGGATGGCATGAGCCTGCAACATCTCTTACATATTTTGTGAATAAAAGAAAATGGGATAAACTTCCGGATAATTTAAAAGCAATACTTAAAGATGCTATGAAAGCAAATGCTTTTGATATGTATGTCCAAAATTATGATATGAGTGCAAGAGCTTGGAAAAAAATGAAAGAGAAATATCCTCAAATTAAAATCAAAACATTTCCTAAAGAGGTTTTTAAAGCTATGAAAAAAGCCAATGATGAAGTATTGGCAAAATATGCTTCAAAAGATCCTTTGTTTAAAGAGATATTGCAAGACCAAAGAAAGTATTTGAAAATGGTAAGAGAATGGACAAAAATGTCTGACTTTTTATATCTAAAAGCAAATATGTATAACCAAGAGTAAACTCTCTTTTCTCTCCTCTTTTTAAGAGGAGAGAAACTATAAATTTTAGGAAAAATTAAAATGGATAAATTAGTAAAAGCAGAGATAATTTTTGATAAGATTATCGATAAAATAGGCAAACTTTGTGCATATTTGATGCTTTTGATGATGCTGAATGTATTTTATGATGTTGTTATGAGATATATTTTTAGAGAAGGCTCAATAGCCATGCAAGAACTTGAGTGGCATATTTTTTCGGTAATTATACTTCTTGGAGTATCTTATACTCTAAAAGAAGACGGGCATGTAAGAGTTGATGTTTTGTATGATAGATGGAGTCCGAAAACTCAAGCTATTATAAATATAGTCGGAGTAATTTTATTTTTATGGCCTTTGTCATTTCTTATAGCATACGGTTCTATTGATTTTGTTGTAGAATCATATCAAATGCATGAGATAAGCGGAGATCCGGGGGGACTTACTCACCGTTGGATTTTAAAGGCGCTTATACCGTTCTCTTTTATACTTCTTATCTTTGCAAGCATAGGTTTTATTATAAAAAATATAAATATTTACAGAGGATACGGCAGGGCAAAAACCAGAGAAGATGAGATAAAAGAAGCAATTGAGCAGGGAGGTATAGAGTAATGATTGGTATTACGATGTTTTTTACAGCTCTGGTTATGCTTCTTATAGGATTTCCTGTTGCTTTTACATTTGGAGCTGTTTCTGTATTTTTCGGAATGGCTGCAGGGTTTTTTACTGTTATCCCGGATGGCGGAACCGTAATGGAAGCTTTGGATGAGGGTTTCAATATGTTTGCAATGATGCCTCATCGTATCTGGTCAATTATGACAAATACGATACTGATGGCAATTCCTCTGTTTATATTTATGGGAATTGTACTTCAAAAAAGTAAACTTGCAGAGAGATTGTTGGAGTCAATGGGATTTTTATTTGGAGAAGTTAGAGGGGGAGTAGCTATCAGTACGGTATTGGTCGGAGCATTGCTTGCCGCTTCAACAGGTGTTGTAGGAGCAAGTGTTATAGCAATGGGTGTTATATCGCTTCCTGTAATGCTCAAATACAATTATTCAAAACCTTTAGCCTGCGGTACCATATGTGCTGCGGGTACATTGGGGCAAATTATACCTCCTTCCATAGTGCTTATTATTTTGGGAGATGTCTTTCAAATACCGGTAGGAGATCTTTTCAGACAAGCTTTTGGACCCGGTTTTTTGTTAGTAGCAGCTTATGTAATATATATACTTATTATCTCGTTTATAAAAAAAGATGTAGCTCCTTCAATAAAACTTGAAGGAAATACCGGAACCAAAGCTCAGCAGATTTGGGGAGCACTTAAGGCCATACTTCCTCCTTTGACACTTATTGTAGTTGTTCTCGGATCTATATTTGCAGGTATTGCAACTCCGACAGAATCTTCAGCGGTAGGAAGTATAGGTGCTATAATTTTAGCGATAATGTATAAAAAATTTTCATGGAAAATACTTGAAGAGGCTGCATTGGAGAGTTCAAAAACTACTGCTATGGTTTTTGGAATTCTTATAGGTGCAACAGCATTTTCAATGGTATTTACTTATACGGGTGGGGATTTGCTTATAGAAAATTTTATGACCAATTTACCGGGACAAAAGTGGGGATTCGTCATACTTTCTATGATTATTATATTTATACTTGGTTTTTTTATAGATTTTATAGAGATTTCATATATTATTGTCCCGATACTTGTTCCAATAGCTGACACTATCGGTATCAATCCTATGTGGTATGCCATACTTATTGCTATGAATTTACAGAGTTCTTTTTTAACACCGCCATTTGGTTTTAGTCTGTTTTATCTCAAAGGTGTTGCACCGCCTTCGGTGAAAACTATGGATATATATAGAGGTATTATACCATTTATCATTATACAAATGATTATCTTAGGTATCGTTATAGTATATCCCGGATTTTTTGGAATGCATTCGTGAATAAAAAAACAGTAGGGTTGTTTATACCTTGCTATGTAGATGAAATTTATCCGAAAGCAGCCTTGGCAACCCTGAGGCTGCTTGAAAAATTTAATTTTAAAGTTGAGTATCCTTTAAAACAGACATGTTGCGGACAGCCTATGGCAAATACAGGCTGTGCAAGTGATACAAAAAAATTAGCTCTTAGATTTATAGATATATTTTACAAATTTGACTATATAGTGGCTCCAAGTGCAAGCTGTGTTTCTATGGTAAAAAATCACTATAGCGATTTTATTGAAACTGATAAAAAATATCAAAAAGTTCAAAACTCTATATATGAGATATGCGAATTTTTAACCGATATAGTTAATGTAAAAGAACTTGATGTAAGTTTTCCGCATAAAGTGGGTTTTCATCAAAGTTGCCATGGACTGAGAGAACTTTATCTTGGCACCGCTTCAGAATTAAATGAACCCTACTACTCAAAACCGCTAAAGCTTTTAAAAATGGTAAATGATATAGAAATAGTTAAATTAAAAAGACCGGACGAGTGTTGTGGTTTCGGAGGAACTTTCAGTATAAATGAACCCGAAATATCTATAAAAATGGGCAATGACAGAGTGCTTGATCATTTAAATGCAGGTGCAAAATATATAGTTGGATATGATAGTTCATGTCTTATGCATATGGATGGAATTATAAAAGCCAATAATTATGATATAAAGATACTGCATATAGTCCAAATCCTTGCAGGTTTAGAAAATGAGTCATAAAGATAAGGCTAAAGAGTTTTTAAAAGATATCTCTTTTGCTTCTTGGCAGGATGAAGCTTTGTGGTTTGTAAGAAGCAAAAGGGATATTGCAGTAAAAGAGATAAAAGAGTGGGAAGAGTTAAGAAAAAAAGCTGACAATATAAAAGCCCATACTATAAGCCGATTAGAATATTATCTTGAAGAGTTTGAAGAAAATGCCAAAAAGAACGGTATGGTTATACACTATGCAAAAGATGCACTTGAACACAATAAAATAGTTTTTGATATTTTAAAAAAATATGGAGTTAAAAAAGTTGTAAAAAGCAAATCAATGCTTACCGAAGAGTGTCGTTTAAATCCGTTTTTAGAGCATAAGGGCATAGAAGTAATAGATACTGATTTGGGAGAGAGAATAATTCAGTTAAGAGGTGAAAAACCAAGCCATATAGTTCTTCCCGCAATTCATCTTAAAAAGGAACAAGTCGGAGAAACTTTTAGAAAATTTTTAAAAACCAAAGATGGCAATAATGATCCGACTTATCTTACAAAAGCTGCGAGAGAACATTTAAGAGAAAAATTTTTAAGTGCCGATGCGGCTATTACGGGAGTAAATTTTGCTATAAGTGAGAATGGAAGTTTTGTAGTCTGCACAAATGAAGGCAATGCGGATATGGGAACAAGCCTTACAAATCTTCATATAGCTTGTATGGGGATAGAAAAAATCATACCGAAAGTCAGTCATTTAGGTATTTTTATCAGACTTTTGGCAAGAAGTGCAACAGGACAAGCTATTACCACTTATACTTCACACTACATAAAACCGGCAAATCATACAAAGATTCATATAGTTATAGTAGATAACGGGCGTAGCAAGATGCTTTCTAAAAAAGAGTTTGTTAAATCATTACAGTGTATTAGATGCGGAGCATGTATGAACACATGCCCGGTTTACAGAAGAAGCGGAGGACACAGTTATCCTTATGTAGTACCGGGTCCTATAGGATCATTGCTTGGTTCAAGCAGAGACTTAAAACATAACGGTGATACGGTATTTGCATCTACTCTTTGCGGAAGTTGCAATAATGTTTGCCCGGTTAAAATAGATATTACTCATCAACTTTTATCTTACAGGAAAGAGTATGTAGATAAAGGTTATTTGAGTCTAACAAAAGTAAAAATTTTAAACATTGCAACATTTGTATTGTCTCATCCGGCTTTGACAAAAATAGTATTTAAAATTTTAAAAATTATACTACCTTTGCTTCCAAAGAGTCTAAATTTATGGGGAAAAGGCAGAGAACTTCCCAATTTTGCGAAAAAAAGCTTTAGGGAAATTTACAAAGAGAGCCAAAATGAAAAATTCTAAAAATCAATCAAAAAAAGAGATATTCAAAGCCATAAGAAAAGCAAATTTAAAAGAGATATTGCTTGATGAAAATAATATAAACTCAAGTATATATAGCGAAAAGATAAAAACTTTTAAAGAAGCACTTAAAAAAGCCGGAGGTAAATCTTTTGAAATTCAAAAAGAGCAAATAGCCAAAAAAATATCAAAACTTTTTGGAAATGATAAGAAAATTATCTCTTATATCGACGATATAAAAGATAATATAATTGAAAAAAAGGATATTGAAAAAGCTTATGATTTAAAAGACATAGATGTAGCTGTGGTGCAGGGAGATATGGGTATTGCAGAAAATGGTGCCGTTTGGTGCAATGATAAAAATATACCTTTTAGAGCTATTTTTTTTATCGTTAAGACTCTTGTTGTGGTAATAAAAAAAGAAAATATCTTAAACAATATGCAAGAAGCCTATGAGAATATAGATATAAATTTATCAAATTTTGGAGTTTTTATAAGCGGACCTTCAAAAACTGCAGACATTGAGCAATCATTGGTCATAGGAGCACATGGGGCTGTTGAGCATTTTGTCTTTCTTGTATAAAAAAGTATAAAATTGATAAAATGTATGATTTAAAAAGATTAAAAATAGAACAAAAAGACCGTATAGGAGATTTTAGCCTATACTATGCTCCCGTATAAAGTTGTCTTGGTCTTGCAATCTTAGCTTTCTTATCTTTTTTTAATTCCATCCATTGGCTTATCCATCCTACGGTTCTTCCTATGACAAAGATGGCAGTAAAAAGATTTCTTGGAATCCCGAGAGATGTTAGTATAACACCGGAATAAAAGTCTATATTTGGGTAAAGATTTCTTTTTATAAAGTATTCGTCATTTAAAGCTATCTCTTCGATTTTATGTGCGATTTCAAGTAATTTTGAGTCCAAATTTAATTCATCTTTTAATTGGTCTTGTAATTTTTTAAGTATTTTTGCTCTTGGGTCAAAGCTTTTATAAACTCTGTGTCCAAATCCCATAAGCCTGAAAAAATCATCGGGGTCTTTGGCTTTTTTTATATATTTATCTACATTTTTTATATTACCGATTAATTCAAGTTGAGATATGACCGATTCATTTGCACCGCCATGTGCTCTGCCCCAGAGTGCATTGATACCTGCTGATATGGCAGCATACGGATGAGCTCCTGTAGATGCAACAGTCCTAACGGTTGTGGTTGATGCATTTTGTTCATGGTCTGCATGAAGAGTAAAGATAGTATCAAGTGCTTTTATCTCTATCTTGCTTATTTCTCTTGGAGCTTTTTTACCAATATTTCTATGCATTTTACCACCAGGATATGCTCTCATCATATATAAAAAATTTTCGGTAAAATATCTGTCAATATCAGGCTGAATAATAGGAATGCCAAGTACTCTTCTATAGGCAAAAGCTGTAAGTGTAGGAATTTTGGCTATGATTCTTGCTGCCATTTCTTTAAAATCTTTATCATCTTTAACATTTAAATGATCAAAATAAAAAGCAGACAAAGCACTGACTGCAGATGAGAGCATTGCCATAGGATGGGCAGTTCTTGGAAAAGAGTCAAAAAGTTTTCTTAAGCCCTCATCTATAAAAGCTCTATGTCTTAATTCATTATCAAATACCAAAGCCTCATTTTTTGAAGGAAGATTTCCGTTTAAAAGCAGATAACATACTTCTATATAATTGTATTTTTCTGCCAACTCTTCTATGGGATATCCTCTGTATCTGAGTTCGCCTTTTTCTCCATTTATGAAAGTTATATCCGATTTACAACTTGCCGTAGAAGTAAAGCCCGGGTCGTATGTAAACATTCCCGTATCTTTGTAAAATGTTCTGATATCAAGAACCTTCGGACCTCTACTTCCTTTTAGCACAGGATACTTATATGTTTTGTTTCCAATTTTTATAGTTGCGATATCGGACACAATAATCCCCTTTTTTACCTTTGGTAAAATTTATTTTTATGTATTATATCGGATTATTTTTCAATACCGTTTAAAATTGGAACAAATTTACAACTTTCAAGTTCAATTTTTATAATCTCATTTTCTTTTTTTGTAAATCTGGTGATAATATGTCCGCTTTCTTTTTCTATCGGAGCTACTATCATACCCCCGTTTTTAAGTTGATCAAATATCTTTTGGGGAATTTTTTTGGCGGTTGCAGAAAAGAGTATCCTGTCAAACGGAGCAAAACTGCTCCATCCGTTTTGACCGTCATCACATCTAACATTTATATTTGTAAGATTTAATATCTTAAATCTCTCTTTTGATTCATTTGCAAGTTTTTGTACCCTTTCTACTGTAAAAACTCTTCTTACCATTTTACTTAAAATAGCAGCCTGATAACCACTTCCGCAGCCTATTTCCAAAATCGAATCAACATTTTTATCTATCATAAGATATTCAGTCATTTTAGCAACAGTTAAAGGAGAACTTATCCATTGGCTTGAGGATAACGGCAGAGCATCAAGTCTATAAGCAAAATGTTTAAATCCAAGAGGAACAAACATTTGCCTATCTATTTTTGAAAATGCTTCTTTTGTCAATTTTCTCAAAGTAAATATTTTATCTATCTCATCAGCCATTTTTTTACATTTTTGCAGTTGCAGTTTTTCAGTCAATTTATTATCCCTACATTAAGATATTTTCGCATTTTTTTTATCTCTTTTAAATCTATACTTTTTTGCAAGAGTGATTTTCTATCATCTTTATACATTTTTCCAAAAGGAGAGGATATGAGTGAACTTTTTGCCATATCGCTATCGGCACTGTTGGCTATACAAACAAAACATTGGTTTGCCAAAGACAGAGCATTGCCTAAAATCTCAAGATGTTTTTTTCTAAGTTTACCCCAAAGAGAAGGTACCAATACAATATCAGCCCCTTGTATTCTTTTCCAAATATCAATAAATCTAAGTTCAAAACAGATGATAATGGCATATTTTATACCTTCAATCTCAAAAATTTTTATATCTTCCGCTTTGCCGGCTTTAAAATATTTATCCTCATTGCCAAATTTAAACAGTTGGTATTTGTCTCTTTGAAAAGCCAATTTCCCATTATGATAAACTTTTGCTCTGTTTACAAATGCATTGCCATCTTTTTCCATCATGGTTAAAGATATGGTTTTGTCTTTTGATAATTGTTTTATCTCATTTTTAATCTCTTTTGAAAAATCAACCGCCTTTTGCATATTTTGATAGCAAAAATTACTTAGACACAGCTCCGGTGCGGTTATGATGGAATTTTTTGGAGATTTTTTTACAAGTGAAGAGAATTTTTTAAAATTCTCTTCAAAATCAAACTCTTTATAGTTAAACTGAAGTGCAACCAACTTTTTAGAAGTCATCAAAAGTTAGACTTCCTTTGGAATAGTTTGTAACATTTCCTTCAAAAAAATTAGTTTTTTGATCATTAAACTTGCTAAAACTGTCAACCCATTTTATAGGATGTCTTGCATCATACAAAGGTTTTAATCCTACTGCCTTAAGTCTGTCATTGGCAAGATATTTTATATATTCATCTATGATATCATCAGTAAGCCCGAGTATTTGTCCGTTTGTTATATATTTTCCCCAAGCTATTTCAAGTTTTACCGCTTCTTCAAACATATGATAAACTTCATCTATAAGTTCATTTGTAAAAAGATCCGGTCTCTCTCTTTTTGTTGCATTTATCATATTTTGAAAAAGAAGGAGATGCGTTACTTCGTCTCTTTGAATAAATCTTATCATTTGTGCGGAGCCCAGCATCTTGCCACTTCTTGCAAGAGTGTAAAAAAAGGTAAAACCACTATAAAAATAAAGACCCTCCAGGATTTGGTTGGCAAACATTGCTTTTACTATATTGTCTTCAGTTGGATTTTCTGCCAAGTTTTCATAAACACTTGCTATATAGTCATTTTTACCTTTTAACTGTTTGTCGCTTCTCCACATTTCGTATATTTCATCGGTATTGCTTGAAATACTGTCAACCATAACCGCATAGCTTTGAGAGTGCAGGGCTTCTTCGTAGGCTTGTCTTACAAGTATAAGATTGATTTCAGGTGTTGTTATAAAAGGATTTACATTGTCTATAAGATTGTTTGTTTGCAAAGAATCCATAAAAATAAGCTGAGAAAGAGCTTTGTCATAGGAGATTTTCTCCTGTTCGGTTAAAAGCTTGTAATCTCTTACATCCTGTGTCATATCAACCTCTTTTGGAAACCATGTATTGTTTAACATCATATCCCATAGATTGTATGCCCATTGGTATTTTATTTTGTTTAATTCAAAAATTCCTGTTGGGTTTCCTCCGAAAATTTTTCTGTCGCTTACTCCTTCTTTTGAGTCAGGATTATATATCTTTTTTCTCTCCACTTTTTTCTCCTTAAGCCATTTTTACTTTTTTATCACCTTTTTGAATTTCTCCTATGATATATCCGTCAGAATTATCCAAAATCTTTTGTACATTTTTTTTATCTGCTATTAAAACCATGCCGACTCCCATATTGAAAGTTCTGAACATTTCTTCTTCGTCTATAAAATTACTCATATATTCAAAAATGGGAAGAATTTTTATATCATCTTTTTTTACAACCGCCATCATATCATTTGGCAGTGCTCTGGGAAGATTTTCAGTAATTCCGCCCCCTGTTATGTGTGCCAAAGCATTAATGTACGGTTTTAGTTTTTTAAAAGTTTTTACATATATTTTTGTCGGCTCAAGCAGTATGTCTATAAGTTTTTTATCTTCAAATTTATCTTCAAATTTATGTTTCATTTTATCAAAAAACAGTTTTCTAACAAGTGAAAAACCATTTGAATGTATGCCGGAGCTAGGAAGTGCTATAAGTATATCCCCCTCTTTGACTCTGCTTACCCTGTCAAGTTCGTCTTTTTCGGCAATACCTACGGCAAATCCGGCAAGATCGAAATCATCTTTTTGGTACATTCCCGGCATCTCCGCCGTTTCCCCTCCTATAAGAGCACACTCACTTTGCAAACATCCCTCGCTTATGCCTTTTACTATGGCAGTTGACTCATCAACAATAAGTTTGGAAGTGGCATAATAATCAAGAAAAAACATAGGAGTTGCAAAATTGCAAATAAGATCATTTACACACATAGCAACCAAATCTATGCCAACCGTGTCAAACTTTTTAGCCTCGATTGCAAGTTTTAATTTTGTTCCCACTCCGTCAGTAGCACCAAGGATAACAGGCTTGGTGTATCCGCCCGGAAGTTCATAAGCTCCCGCAAAAGAGCCGATGCCTCCTAAAACTTGAGCATTGAAAGTTTTTTTTACATAAGGTTTTATCTCTTCAACAAACCTAACACCCTCATCTATGTCAACACCTGAATCTTTATAACTTAATTTATCATTCATAATAACTCTTTTCTTATCTTTTTAATCTTTCCAACTACAAGGAGGAAATATTTTTTTAAAAAACCAAATTGAAGGGCAAAAATTGGTAAATGCCCATATAAGTAGCATAACTATTACAAAAGATTGCAATACTACGGCAACTTGAAACATACTTTTATCACCATTTGCTCCCATGGCAAAAAGATACATTATAATTCCAAGAACTATAGCAGTTAAAATTCTTTGCATTCTTTGATAGCACATATATGCCTCCTTTTTTATGTAGGGTATCAATTAGTTATTTTATCCAATTTGTGATAAAATACAGATTATGAAATTGATAATAACAGGCGGTATTGCTACAGGAAAAAGTACGGTTTGTAAAATTTTTAAAGAATCGGGTTATGAAGTAGTGGATGCTGATAAGATTGCTCATCAAGAGCTTGAAAATTCAAAAGATGAAATAGTAAGAATTTTTGGAAATAAAATTGTTACAAATGGCAAAATTGATAGAAAAAAACTTGGGAATATTATTTTTGCAGATAAGAAAAGCAAGAGTAAACTTGAGAAGGTATTGCATCCGAAGATTAGAAAAGAGATAGAAAAAACTGTTGAAATTTTGGAAAAAGAGGGTAAAAAATATATAGTTGACATTCCACTTTATTTTGAAAGCGGGAAGTATAAAGCTGATAAAGTCATACTTGTTTATGCTCCGAAAAAACTACAGCTTCAAAGAGTGATGCAAAGAGACAAACTCTCCGAAAAAGAAGCCCTTGAGCGAATAGAAAGCCAAATAAAAATAGAGGCAAAAAAACAAATGAGCGATTTAGTTATAGAAAATTCAAAAGATATAGAAAAATTAAAAGATGAGGTTAAAAATGCAATTTTCCAAATACAGTGCAAGTGGTAATGATTTTGTCATATTTTATACATTTTTGGAAGCCGACAGGAGTGAATTGGCAAAAAAATTATGTCATAGACAGTTCGGTATAGGAGCAGACGGTCTTGTTGTCATACTTCCCGGTGATAAAAAAGAAGAGTATGATTTTAAGTGGCAATTTTACAACAGTGACGGCAGTGAAGCGGCAATGTGCGGTAATGCAAGCAGAGCAGTAGCACACTATGCTTTTATCAACGGATTGTGTAAAAAGAGTACGAAATTTCTTACCAAAGCCGGCATTATTGAAGCTGAAGTTGAAGGTGATATCGTAGAATCGGCTTTAAGTGAGACAAAGATACTAAAAGAAGAATTTGAAGAGAGTGGTTTTACATGGTCTTTTTATGATACCGGTGTTCCGCATCTTGTTACTTTTGTTGATGATTTAAATGCTTATGACAAAAAACTTTGTATATATATGAGAAATAAATACAATGCCAATGTAAATTATGCCAAACTTGAAAAAGGAAAAATGTATGTAAGAACCTATGAAAGAGGGGTAGAAGATGAAACACTTGCCTGCGGCACAGGTATGGCGGCTTGTTTTTTTAGTGCTCTTAGAAAAAAACTTATAGGTAATTTTATAGAGGTTTATCCAAAAAGCCAAGAAAGATTAATCTTATCTTATAAAAATAATAAAATATATTTTAAAGGAAAAGTTGTAAAAGTTTTTGATATAATAGAATATATATAATAAAGCAGGAGAGATAATTGAAGAAAATTTTAGCGATATTTTTGCTATTTTCAACACTTGTTTTTGCCGGAGGATTGCCATCTTGGTACTATAAGATAAAAAATGTCTCCACTCAAAAACAAAAATTTGTCGAGATTATATTGCCACTTATAAAAAAAGCAAATAAAAAAACTTTGGCACAAAGAAGATTTGTTGAAAATTTTTTTGACAAACTTGAAAAAAAAGGTTTTAAAGCTATAAAAAAAGATGAGCTTAAAAAATTGGTAAAATTATCCAAGAAGTATAAAATAAAACATTTGTTTGACAAATTCGAGTATCTTCTAAAAATAGACAAGGTGCCCGAGTCCTTAGCTCTGACACAGGCTGCTATAGAGAGTGCTTGGGGGAAAAGCAGATTTGCTAAATATGCCAACAATATCTTTGGTCAGTGGACTTTTAAAGCAAAGGGCTTGGTGCCGGAACACAGAGCAGAGGGAAAAACCCACAAGATAAAAATATTTCCATCTTTGCAAGTTTCAGTAAATGCATATATTGCCAATTTAAACAGGAATAGAGCATATAAAAATTTTAGATTTCAAAGATATCAGGCAAGACTTTTAAATGAAATGTACAGCGGTCTTGATGCTGCAGAAACTTTAAGAGAATATTCTGAACTAAAAGAGAAGTATGTGCATATGATAAAGAAATTTATGCAAAAAAACCGATTTTTAAAATATGACACCATAGATAAAAACAGCAATACGAAAAACAATGTGCTAATGTTTGCACTTAATCGGAATTTTTAAGCTTATCCACAAAATTCCCTTTTTATACAATGTTTTAACGATATGATAAAAAGGGAATCCCCCTTCTGTCTAAAAAGACTCATAGATATTTTATAAAATATTATTAAACATAATTTCAGTATTAATTTAAAATTTTTATGTTAGAATTTTTTAAGTAGGGTAAAATTACAAAAAGAATGAAAACTTAAGTTTAAGGAGGTTTAAGGTAAAAGATTTTTAAAATTGTCTGTCGGCATAGCTGCTGTTTTTTTATTTTTTAGTGGTTGTGCTCCCTCAATGTCAACCGGAGCTCCGGAGGCAAAAACAACAGCAACAGGATCGGCCGGCGGATCAAATGCACAAAATGCAAACAAAGGTTTGGAAAAATGTAAATCTCCTCTTGGTACTTTGGCTATCTATGAAGATAAATCAGAGCCTTGGTATCAACAACTCAGAAATGATTATAGACTTCCGTCAACCATACCGGTTATAAGACTTTTGGCACAGCAATCAAACTGTTTTGTTATAGTTGAAAGAGGAAAAGCCATGAAACAAATGATGGCTGAGAGAGAACTTATGAAATCAGGAGAATTAAGAGGAAGTTCCAATTTTAGAAAGGGACAAATGGTTGCAGCTGATTATACGATGACACCTTCTATTACATTTAGTCCAAACAATACTGGAGGAGTGGGAGGAGCTATCGGTGCACTTTTTGGCTCCGTTGTCGGAGGTGTAGCAGGCAGCATAAAAACAAGTGACGCAAGTACGGTTTTAACTCTTGTTGATAACAGAACCGGTGTTCAGCTTGCTGTAGCAGAAGGAAGTGCGAGAAATACTGATTTTAATCTTCTGGGAGGAATAGGACTTTCAACTACTGTTGGGGTAGGAGCTTATACAAAAACTCCACAAGGTAAAGTTATAGTGGCAGCTTTTACTGACTCAATGAACAATATTATAAAAGCAGTTAAAGCCTATAAGGCACAGCATGTTAAAGGCGGGCTTGGAAATGGAGGTAATCTTTCAGTTGACGGCCCTGACAATACGGGACTTTTACAAAGTTATGAAGGTGTTATTGTTAAAAGAGTTTATGACAAACCAAGCGGTCTTTGGAAATACAAAATAATAACAAAAGATAAAAAACAATCTTTTGATTTTACAAGTAAAAAAAAGATTATGTATAAATATGATTTGATTAAATTTAACTTAGTTGATGGAAAGGTGGATCCGGACTCTTTAAAGCTTTTGGAGAGAAGATATTACCAAAAATATTGGCAATAAATTTTGTATCAGCACAGACTTTGTTTGTGCTGATTTTATATACCTGCTTCTTTTATAGCTTCGGTTTGATAGTGGGTTATAAGGGGATCAATTATCTCATCAAAAAGTCCGCCTTGCATGATGGCATCCAATCTGTAAAGTGTTAGATTGATCCTGTGGTCTGTTATTCTGTTTTGAGGGTAATTATAAGTTCTAATACGTCCGCTTCTGTCCCCTGTGCCTACTTGGGTTTTTCTTATATCTGCATTTTCTTTTGCTTTTTCCTGCATTTCAAGCTCGTAAAGTCGTGCTTTTAAGACTTTCATTGCTTTATCTTTATTTTTATGCTGAGATTTTTGATCTTGATTGGTTACTACTATGCCGGTTGGTATGTGGGTTATTCTAACGGCACTATCGGTTGTATTTACACATTGACCTCCGCATCCGCTTGCTCTCATAACATCAATTTTTAAATCATTCGGATTTATATCTATTTCAACATCATCCACTTCAGGCATTATAGCAACAGTAATGGCTGAAGTATGCACCCTTCCTTGAGATTCTGTTTGAGGCACTCTTTGTACTCTGTGAGTTCCGCCTTCATACTTTAATCTGCTATAAGCACCCTTACCTTTTATGAGAACAATTATCTCTTTAAAGCCGCCGGCACTTCCTTCGCTACTGGAGATAATTTCACTTTTCCAATCTCTAAGTTCAACATATCTAAGATAAGCTTTAAAAAGATCTTCAACAAATAAAGCAGCTTCATCACCGCCTGTTCCGGCTCTTAACTCAAGATAGACATTTCTGTCATCATTTGGATCTTTTGGAAGGAGAAGAAGTTTTATATCTTCTTCAAGTTCAATTTTTTTCGGTTCAAGTTCTTTAAGTTCTTCTTTTGCAAGTTCACATAATTCACTGTCTTCTAAAAGCTCTTTGTTTTCTTTGATGCTTTCGCAAATATTTATATATTCTTCGGTTTTATTTTTTATGGATTCAAGTTCTGACTGCTCTTTTGACAGAGCAGTCATTTTTTCTATATCGTTTGCAATGTCAGGAGAGCTAAGCAGCTTGGTTATTTCATCATATCTATCTAAAAAAGGAGATAATTTCTCTCTTAACATTGTATTGCTATAAGTTATGCGGCAGTTGTTAAGTTGTTTACAAGATTATGAAGTCTGCTCACTTTTCTGGCAGCTGTATTTTTCTTTAAAACGCCTTTACTTACATATTTGTGTAAGTTTTTGTTAGCTTTTTTGAAAGCTTCTGCGGCGGCTTCTGCGTTGCCTTCCGCTACTGCTGTTTCAACAGCTTTTGTTATATTTTTAATTCTGGTTCTGTAAAATCTGTTTCTCTCAGTTCTTTTTTTGGTTTGTCTGATTCTTTTTTCAGCAGACTTGTGATTTGCCATAAAAGTTTCCTTTGTTAAATTTTTTAAGGTATGGATTATACTAAAAAATTAATTAAATATAACTGAAAATATTTGAGTTTAGCAAGATGCCTTGTCTGTAATTTTTAGAGCTATTTTTCAATAACTAAATAGTTGAAATTTAATTTCTTTACTATGTATATCTGTCATTAAAACGGGTTGTTTATATCGCTTCTTCGTTTTCTTCGTTGGTTCTGATTCTTATAACTCTTTCAATAGAGCTTACAAATATCTTTCCGTCTCCAATTTTTCCAGTTCTTGCCGATCTTATGATAGCTTCAATCGCTTTATCGACATCATCTTCTTTTACGATAATTTCTATTTTGATTTTCGGTAAAAAGTCAACCACATATTCCGCACCTCTGTATAGTTCGCTATGACCCTGTTGTCTTCCATAGCCTTTTACTTCACTGACGGTCATACCGCTTACTTCAACTTCGCCCAGGGCGTCTTTGACATCTTCAAGTTTAAAAGGCTTTATAATTGCTTCAATTTTTTTCATACTGCATTCTCCTGTAAAATAGTTAAATCCCCTGAAAATATTTATAGTTTGTCAGAGAATTTATAATGATATTTTACTATTTTTTATATTTATTTTTAATAAAGGGTGTCTCTAATAGCCTCAAAAATACAAATATCGCATCACAATTATGTACAGATTATTTTAAATATATTAAAAAATTATAGTTTAATATATATTTAAAAAATTTTACAGCTTTGCTAAAGTTTTTTGAGTGTAGAATTATATGATAAAAACACCGGTAATATTACCGATAAAAAGCAGGGATTATGCTTACTGTAAATATTGACAACAAAGATATTGAAGTCAATGACGGAGCATTGCTGATAGATGTAATGCTTAAAAACGGTATATCCGTACCTCATTTTTGCTATCATGAAGCTTTGGGTCCTGATGGAAACTGCAGAATGTGTATGGTTGAAATAGAAGGACAAAAAAGACCGCAAATTGCCTGTGACACCATAGTTAAAGAGGGTATGGTCGTAAGGACCAAGGGTGAAAAAATTGAAAAAGTAAAACGTGGAATTTTGGAATTGGAGCTTATAAATCATCCTACAGACTGTCCTATTTGCGATCAAGCCGGAGAGTGCAAGCTTCAAGAATACTATATGGAAATAGGTCTTTACGACAGCAGGCTTGATACTCCGAAAGTAAAATCTAAAAAACACATATATCTCGGAAGCGAAGTTATGCTTGATCAGGAAAGATGCGTACTTTGTAAAAGATGCGTTAGGTTTACTCAGATTTATACAAAAACCGATGATCTGATAGTGGAAAAAAGAAGTGACAAATCTGTTATCACAACTTTCCCGGGAGAAAAATTTGAAAATCCATATGCCGGAAATGTAGTGGATATTTGTCCTGTCGGTGCACTTACTGACAGAGATTTTAGATTTAAAAAAAGAGTATGGTTTTTGTCTCATGGGAACGGTATATGTATGGAATGTTCAAGAGGATGCAATCTTAGGGTCGGACATGATAAGGCAAAATATCAAGATGATATCATTTATAGATTTAAACCAAGAAGAAATGACAGAGTTAACGGATTTTTTATCTGCGACCATGGTAGATACAGTTATAAAAAAGAGAATGAAAATAGACTTTTTAGTCCAAAGATTTACGGAAAAGATATAGGCTTACAGGAGAGCATAGACAAATTAAGATACTATATTGAAGAAAATTCGCTGGTTATAGTTTCACCTTCTTTATCTCTTGAGGAACTTGCCTGTATAAAAGCATGGGCAGACAATAAAAACTTTAAACTGACAACTTCTCTTGAAGAGTACATTGACGAAAATTTTGAAGACAATCTTTTAAAAACAAAAGAGAAAGCCTCAAATATAAACGGTATAAGACTTTTAAATATCGAGATAGATGATAATATCAAAAAAAGTATAGAAAAGTATGATAATATCATAATATTTTCACATAAAATAGCATTAGAAAAAAGTGAAATTTTTAAAAATAAAAAAGTGATAAATTTTACAACTTTATCTAAAAATAGTGAACTGTACAAACTTTGTATGCCCATAGCATCGACTTATGAAAAAGAGGGGTCGTATATAAACTGTGACTGGATATTGCAAAAAAGTGAGAAGATTGTACACAAAGAGCTTCAGCCACCTACAATTATAGAAATTTTAAGTATACTCCAAGATGAATATATGGACGAAAATATAATCTGGAAAAAGTATCTAAACGATAATAAGATTTTTAAAAATATAAATTTAACTCTTTTAAAAAGCGACGGATATCAATTGGAGTTAGAGTAATGGGTTTGCTCGGAGTAAGTATAGTCATTATCAATATCCTGTTTGCCGTTATTGTCTCTTTGGGAGGAGTACCGGTGCTGGTTTGGCTTGAAAGAAGAGTTGCCGGGTTCATTCAAGACAGGTCAGGTCCCAACAGATGCAACATAGGAGGTTTCAGACTGGGAGGCCTTATTCAATCTTTTGCAGATATGCTCAAACTTGTTTTTAAAGAAGATATTGTGCCGACTCATATAAAATATAAATTTCTTTTTTCTCTTGCTCCCACTATTGTTCTTTTTTGTGCTATCCTGACTTTTAGCGTTATACCGTTTGCAGATAATTTGGTAATAAATGGCAAAACTTATATGCTCCAAGCTCTTCCTACGGGTGCGGGTATAGTATGGTTTATAGCTTTTGCAGGACTTAGTGTATATGGCATTATACTTGCAGGCTGGAGCAGTGACAATAAATACAGTCTTCTTGGCGGGCTAAGAGCAAGTGCAAGCACTATAAGCTATGAGCCGATTATGGCACTTTCGGTAGTTACAATGATAGTGATATACGGAACTATATCATTAAACGATATGGTCGTAAAACAGAGTGAGCTTATATTTGGCTTGATACCGGCATGGGGAGTTTTGCTTCAGCCTGTTGCCGCAATTACTTTTATAGTTGCCGCTTTTGCTGAAGCTAACAGAACTCCATTTGATTTGGCCGAAGGAGAGAGTGAAATAGTCGGAGGATTTCATACGGAGTATGGAGCAATGAAATTCGGACTTTTTTTCGTAGGTGAATATGTAGCCATGAGTGCTTCAAGCGGAGTTATCATAAGTATGTTTTTTGGCGGATACAATATACCTTGGCTTTCAACTCAGAGCCTAAAAGAGCATATAGATACGGTTTCTTATGCAATTATTGTACTGTTGCCGATATTTAGTTATGTATTTATAAAGTGGATGTATAAAAACAATAGATGGAAAAAGGCTGATGATAAAAGAAACAAAGAGAGTGCAATACTTGCTAAAGTAATTATAGGGTTTGATATAATTTTGACAATATTGCTTTTATACCTTAATTTAGTGGTAAAAACCGAGATTGTAGCTTCTGTTTTAACTGCACTTTTGCAATTTGGTACATTTGTTATAAAACTTTTTATGATGAATCTGGTATATATATGGGTAAGATGGACACTGCCTCGATTTAGGTATGATCAACTTCAAACTCTTTGTTGGAAATATCTTCTTCCTGTATCCATAGGCAATCTTTTTATAACTTCTCTTGTAGTAGTTGGATTCGGGTTGTAAAATGAAGATTAAAAAAATACCAAGATATGGGGATACTTTAAAAGAAAAGCTTTATTTACCTGCCATATTCGGCGGAATGAAAGTCACCTTTTCCCATTTTGTTAAAAATTTAAAAGATACGGATAATTTAAGAGTTGTATGGTATCCCGAAGAGAGTCCGAAAGATATAACAAGCAGATACAGAGGAGTGCATAGATTGACTCACAGAAATGACGGAAGCATAAGATGTGTAGCCTGTTTTATGTGTGCTACGGCATGTCCTGCCGAGTGTATATTTATAGAAGCACAAGAGAGATTGGATACGGTAGATGAGAAAGAGCCAAAAAGATTTGATATAGATTTGCTTGAGTGTATATTTTGCGGAGAGTGTGTGGAAGCATGCCCGTGTGATGCCATAAGAATGGATACGGGTATTTTTTCTTTTATAGGCAAAGACAGAGAGGATTTTATCCTTACAAAAGAAAAACTTTTGGCAAACAAAGAGTTTAAGGAAAAAAAATAATGGAAGTTATATTTGTAATTCTTTCATTTTTTGCCATAGCAAGTGCATTAGTAATGATATATGCAAAAGAGCCGATGACAAGTGCTCTTAGTTTTATGGTTACTTTGCTTTCTCTTGCGGGACTTTTTGCTCTTTTTAGTGCTTCATTTTTGTTTTTGGTGCAAATTATCGTATATGCGGGTGCAATTATAACATTGGTGCTCTTAATCATAATGTTTTTAAATATTCAAGAGGATAATTTACCGAAAGAGCCTCACAAGATGAGGTATATGTTTATATCGGCAATATTTGTTGTGCCCATAGATATAGCCATACTAAAAGCTGTTTTCGTTTTGCCAAAAAATGATATGTCAATTATGGCTGACGGATTTGGAAGTGTAAAGTCTCTCGGAATGGTCTTATACAAAGATTGGCTGCTTTCGTTTGAGCTGATATCTATACTTTTGATAGTTTCACTAATCGGCGCTATTGTATTTGCCAAAAGGAAGATATAATGAGCCTTTTTGAAGTAATGTTTACGGGAATTATGCTTTTTTCCATAGGTATAATAGGAGTTATATCAAGAAAAAATATCTTTGTTATATATATGTCTTTGGAGCTTATGCTAAATGCGATAAATCTTATGTTTATATCTGCTTCAAGATATTTTCACTCTATGAATGCACAAGTTATTTCTATGATGATTATAGCAATAAGTGCTGCAGAAGCGGCTCTTTTTCTATCGTTAGTCGTATTGTTGTACAAGAGAAAAGGTTCTCTTGATGCTGATGTATTCAACAAATTAGCTCAGCACAGGGATAAATCATGAATATATATCTTTTGTGGATTATACTCTCTCCGCTATTTGGATCTTTAGTGCTGGGTGCAATGTATTTGTATAGTGTAAAGATAAAAAAAATTAGTGATATCGTATTTGCGGCTATAGCTTTAATAACACCGTTCGTAAGTTTTATATTTACTTTTATACTGTTTTTAAAATTGTATAACGGCTCAAATGATATGAGATATACCTTGTTTAAATGGCTAAAAGTTGCAAAATTTGATGTAAATATCACTTTTTTGGCTGATCATCTTTCCGTATTTATGGCACTTTTTGTTACATTTATCGGATGGCTTATCCATATATATGCAGTCGGTTACATGAAGGGAGATGAAGGATACGGTAAATTTTTTTCATACTTCAATCTTTTTCTTGGAATGATGCTGTTGCTGGTACTGGGAAATAACCCTGTAATTATGTTCTTTGGATGGGAAGGTGTTGGCCTTTGCTCTTATCTTCTGATAAGTTTTTATTATAAAGATGCACAAAATGTAATAGCCGGAAACAAAGCTTTTATAGTCAACAGAATAGGAGATTTCGGGTTTATAATCGGTTTATCAATACTTTTTATATATGCAGGGATAAACGGTTTTGATTATATATCCGTACAACAGCATATTGCAACTGTACCGAAATCTACTTTGTCACTTATAGCCTTTTTTCTTTTTGTAGGAGCAATGGGCAAGTCAGCACAAATACCTCTTTATGTATGGCTTCCGGATGCTATGGCCGGCCCTACTCCTGTTTCAGCTCTTATTCATGCTGCTACCATGGTCACAGCCGGAGTGTATATGGTGTCAAGATTTCACTTTTTATATAGTTTAACTCCGGTCATAGGCGAGTTTATAGCCATTGTAGGTGCCCTGTCATCTTTATTTGCCGCAGTAATAGCCATGAAACAAAGAGATATCAAGAAAATTTTAGCATATTCTACTATATCGCAACTTGGGTATATGTTTGTAGCAGTCGGTCTTGGTTTTTACAGCTCAGGATTATTTCATGTATTTACCCATGCATTTTTCAAAGCACTTTTGTTTATGGGGGCGGGTGCTGTTATACTTCAGTTGCATCATGAGCAGGATATATTTCATATGGGAAGAATGAAAGATGCATCGAAAATAACCTATTATACATTTTTGATAGCAACTTTGGCAATTTGCGGTATTTTTCCTTTTGCGGGATTTTTTAGCAAAGATGAGATTTTGTTTGATGTATTTGCTTCGCACCACTATATTTTGTGGGCGATTGAGTTGTTTACGGCAGGATTGACGGCTTATTATATGTTTAGGCTTTTTTTTACGGTTTTTATTGCTCCAAAAAGCAGTAAAAGAATTGATAAACCCGAAACTCTTTCTTTCGTGGTAACATATCCGCTTATAGTTTTGGCTGTCGGCTCTTTGCTGTGCGGATTTATAGGAGTACCAAAAATTATGGGTGGTAGCAACTTTGTGGCTCATTGGTTCTTAATGTTTGGAGATGAAAATATAAAAAGTTCCGGCATGGTAGAATTTTTACTTATGGGATTAAATAGCATTGTTGTTTTAGTCGGAATTTACATAGCCTATAAAAAGTTTGCAATTATTGATTTAAACAGAGAAATAAAACTTTCAGGAATTATTTATAACAAATTTTATATTGATGAAATATACAATTTACTTTTTGTAAAAAATTTACAAAAACTCAGTAATTTTATAGGAAAAATTTTTGATAGAAAGTTCATAGACGGAACAGTTATGATGTTTGCCAAATCATTTTATAACATGGGAGAGTTTGTTTCGATACTACAAAACGGTAATGTCAGGTTTTATGCATTTTCAATGCTTTTGGGAGCAAGTGCATTTTTTACTTATTTGATATATGTAATGGGATAAAAAGATGGATGCGGGGATATTGAGCTATATTATATTTACTCCGATGGCAATGGCTTTTGTATTGATGATATCAAAAGCTGATGCCTCCACAACAAGAAATTTTGCTTTTTTAACCGGCATAGTGATACTTGTGCTTTCATTTAAAGTTTTTTTGGATTTTGAACCCGTTTCTTACATGCAATTTATAGAATTTCATCCGTGGATAGAAAATTACGGTATTAGCTATTATATAGGAATTGACGGCTTTTCACTCGTGATACTTATCCTTATAGCAGTCCTTGTGCCTTCGGGGTATCTTTTACTGTGGGAGGGAAGAACAAAGGGATATTGGATAAGTATGCTTTTAATCGAAAGCGGTATGCTTGGTGCACTGTTTTCTTTGGATTTGATACTTTTTTATTTCTTTTGGGAAACTATGGTGCTCCCTGTGTTTTTAATTATCGGAATGTTCGGTCATGAAGAAAAAGTTTACTCAACATTGAAATTTACCATATATACCATAAGCGGTTCTTTGTTTATGTTTTTGGCTATTTTGTATATCGGTATTGCTTTTCATAATGAATTCGGCCTTTGGAGTTTTCAGCTTATTGATTTAACCAAAATTACAATCCTCTCACCCATAGAAAAATTTTGGTTATTTTGGGCTTTTATGATAGCTTTTATGGTCAAGATACCTCTGTTTCCGCTTCATGGATGGCTGTTGGAAACATATAAAAATGCTCCTACCGGAGGAGTTTTTTTACTCTCTTCTTTTATGGCTAAACTTGGTGTTTACGGTATTATTCGTTTTGTTATGCCTTTATTTCCGAATCTTTTTAAAGAGTATTCATCATTTTTTGTGTGGCTTGGACTTTTCGGTCTTATTTATTTTGGTATAGCTGCTCTTATGCAGGATAATATAAAAAAAATGTTTGCTTATTCGTCGGCTTCACATTTGGGATTTATAGTGGCAGGTATATTTGCATTAAATGAATATGCTATGCTTGGAGCATTGTTTTTGATAATAGCCCACGCAATGGCTACGGGAGGTCTTTTTCTGCTTGTAGGAAAAATTCATTTTTATCTAAGAACTTTCAACATTTCCAAACTCGGAGGTATCGCAAAAATAGCTCCTCTTTTTACTCTCTTTTTTGCCATATTTCTTTTTAGTATAGTAGGACTTCCGGGAACCAACGGATTTGTTGCAGAGTTTATGATTATTGTGGGATCATTTAAAAGATCAATCACAATGGGTATGGTTTCAGCCCTAACCGTTGTAGTTGCAGCTTCTTTTATGTTTTGGATGTTTCAAAGAGCCGTACTTCAAGATAGCATAAATGATACTTCAAAAATGAAAGATTTAAATTATTATGAGGTTTTGGGGCTTATGCCTATTGCAATAGTTATTATTGTTATGGGTATTTATTCTGATCTTTTTACTTTGAAGATTGAGCCTACCATATATTATTATTTGCATGATATTTTAAAGATAGGAATATAAGATGGATAATTTATCTCATCTGCTGTATTTTTTGCCTGTTATTGCTTTGAGCGGCGGAGGGATTATTTTGATGATAATGAGCGGTTTTAAAAATGTAAAGATACAGACATTTGCTTTTGTTACTATGGGATTTTTAACTCTCTCGGTTATCACGGGTTTGCTCAATCTTGGAAAATTATATTCCCAAAAACCTTTTCCTTTAGTGCTTAACGGTATGTATATAGCTGATTCTTTATCTTCGTATTTTACTTTGATGCTTATAGGTGGCGGTATATTTACAATGTTGGTAGGCAAACACTATTTTGAAAGAAGAGATTATTTCAGAGGAGAATTTTTTGCTCTTTTTTTGTTTAGTATATTCGGTATGAGTATGCTTGTGCATGCAAATGAACTTATAACAGCTTTTATATCTTTGGAAATAGCATCTTTAAGCATATATACAATGACAGGTTTTAACAGGGCCAACAATCGAAGAATAGAAGCCGCTTTTAAGTATATGACGCTTGGTGCATTTGCAGGCTCATTTTATCTTTTGGGTTCACTTTTGATATATTTGAAAACAAAAACAACACTTTTAGGAAATATAGGTATATATCTTTCATCTCATCAAGTATCAGATTTATCTTTGGTCCAGTTGGGCGGTGCTGCTGTTATAATGCTGATATTTTTTAAAATCTCAGCCTTTCCTTTTCAGTCATGGACAATTGATGTGTATGAAGGTGCTCCTTTGCCGGTTACCGGATTTATGGCCGCAACTTTCAAGATAGCGATTTTTGGATTTTTACTCAGACTTATGGTAGTTGACTTTGATACTATATCTTATACTTGGCATCAACTTTTTTATTGGCTAACTATGCTAACTATTGCTTACGGGAGCTTTTTGGCAACTATTCAAAAAAGCATCAAGAGAATGCTTGCAAGTTCAAGTATAGTTCATACCGGCTATATGCTTATAGCTATTTCATCTATACAGGAAATTGGTGAAAAAGCGACACTATCCATTATATTTTATCTTGTAGCCTATTTTTTATCGGCTATTGGCTCATTTGGTCTTTTGTCATATATTACTTCCGACGAGAGGCTTAGGATTACTTATGATGATTTTAAAGGTTTTGCAAAAGACCATCCCTACATGGCTGCAATGATGAGTATTTTTATGTTTTCGCTTGCCGGAATTCCCGGAACTATAGGTTTTATTGGAAAATTTTATATATTTACCTCAGCTATAGAATCTCACAATTATATACTTGCCGTTATAGGCATATTGGCAACCTTTATATCGGTATATTACTATTTCAAACTTATCGCAGTAATGTACTTTTATGAAAGGACGCATATGAAAAATGCTCCGAAACTAAAAGGGTTAAGTCCGAAAATTATAGGATTTGTAGCTCTTTTGATTTTGTGGGGAGGAATGGGCAATTCTCACATACTGTTTATTCCCGGGGTCGATTTTCTTATAAATATGGCACAAATATCTTACAACTCATTACTTCTTCCGTTTAAATAAATTTTACAAGTATATTTTGTTTTTGTATCTGTCTTTTTATGTGTGGATAGGTGCTTTTAGTATCTCTAAAATTTTTTCTAAATTTAGCAAAATTCTTGAAAGCCATTCATAATGGATTAAAATCGTTTCTTGGTTTTTCTTTTTTATTTCCTCTTCCGAATTTTCAGGCATGGTTGTTATCTTGTATATATCAAACTCTATATGCAGGATAAGCGGAGATAGAAGTTGAGAGTAAAAACTGTAAAAACTTCCACCATAGTATTTTGCCCTTATGTTTCTTATCTCTTCAATAAGTTTTTTCATTTTTTCATTTTTTTGTTTTTTATCTTTTTCATATCTTCTTATCTCATCTATGAGTTTCTTGGCTCTTTTTTGCATTGCTTTACCGATATTAAAAGCTTCTTTGATTTTTTTATCCATTTTTTTTATATTTGCTTCATACTCTTTTTGTGCAGGTGGGTTTAATATTATTTTGTTTTTGACTTTACCGTCTTGAAGCTTTTTGCATATTTGTTTAAAGCTTAACTCTTGAGCACCCTTTATCCTTGCTCCTCCTTCGGTAGCATTTATGGTCATGGTTTTTTTTGCAAGATTGTTTTTGTATATCATATTTTCGAGGGATTTTCTAAAGAGATTCCATATTTTGCCGGTTTTTATCTTTCCATTCCCGCCATAAGCTTCCGTATAAATTGTATCCGAGCTGTTTTTTACTTCATTTTCTCCAAATATATGTCCTTTTGCATGACTTTCTCCGCTTTTTGCAAAAGCAAGATCCTGCCCTATCAATACTATGGTCTTATATCCGATTTTACTTGCAAGCTCATAGGCGAGATTTGCCGAACTCATACCTTCTCCCACATAACCCCACTTGTTAAATTCAAAAAATTTATAATGAGTGCCTGTGGAACGCATACTAAGTTGTAAAGTACTGTTTTTTATGGAATTTATAAGCTTTTGGTTAGCTATTGCCGATATGCTGAATATGATATCTTTTTGAAAATCATTTGATAAATTTTTATAAAATTTTGCGGTAGCTTCCACTCTTTCTATGGAAATTGCGATATCGGGTTTTATGTCCCATTGCATTAGTATAGGCAGTGATGCATCTACACTTATCAAAACGGCTTTATCTTGTATATCTTTAAGAAGAGATAACTGTTTTGAAAGAGACGGTCCCGTGGCTATGATGATAGCTGTGTCAGCCGTTTTTGATTTTTTTATAAGTTCTTCAAGGGAAGGATTTTTTAGCATAAGAGGAAGATTTTTTAAAAATTGTTTCAATCCTGTAAGTTCGTCTTTACAGTCATTTCCTGCAGCATTTATATAGTATTTAAAAACAGTTAGAATTTCCTCATTTGCTTTTATGATTTGTTTACTGTATTTTTCATAAAACGGCAAAGATACAAAAAGATTGTAGCTTTTAAAAAATACCTTTTCATTACCGTCCATATCGTTCCATAAATGAGAAAAACTTATATCGTCCGCTATATGAAAAACTACTCTTTTTGAGAGTATTTCTTTTGAAAAATCACATAAATTCAGTGCTATATATATAAGTTCTATCTCAGGTTCTATAATGCGAACTTTATTTAAAAGTTTATTTTTTAAAAGCTTTTTAAATAAAAAGCCGTTTCCTATGCCGAAAAAATAGAGATATCTGTGCCATTTGTAAGGATTTAATTCTTCAAATTTTGATTGTATCTGTTTTGCAGGTTCACCTGAATATAACAGTGTATTGTCTTTTGTATCAAGTATATTGGCATTGCCTAAATCATTTGTATTTGGTGCAAAAACTTCAAACGAGGCATTTGTTTCGATTTGTTTAAGTTTTTTATATAGCGGCAAGTCGGTTTTTTTTAAGGAAATAAGATTGTTTGCAAAGATATTGTCCAACTATATGCCTTTTAGTAAGTTTAGTGTCAAGAAAGAGAGGAGATTAAAACTCCTCTCTTTGAAGTTAAGATTAAAACTTAAAATATGGTTTACTGTAATAATCTTAATACATTTTGCTGAACAGCATTTGCCTGGCTTAGAGCATAAGAGCCTGATTGGGCCAAGATATTGTGTTTTGCAAAGCTTGCACTTTCTGCTGCGAAGTCAACATCCATGATGGTTGATTTGGCAGCTGTAACATTTATCTGTGTTACGGATATGTTTCTAACTGTTGATTCAAGCTGATTTTGAACAGAACCTATAGCTGATCTGACGGCATCTATTTGTCTCAAAGCCGAATCAGTAGTTTTGATTGCACTCTCAGCATTATCTCTTGTAGTAACATCAATAGCATTGAGTGTGTGAGCCGCAGTAAAAACTTGATTGTCCGTAAAACCTGCATATGTTTCATTGTTGCCACCTAACTGAACGGTTTTGTCAGATGTTAAAGTTATCTTACCTCTTATATTTACCCCTGTAGCATTATCTCCTAAATGGGTAATGCTATCCTCATTTGTAGAACCTCCTAAAACTATATCACTGCCGTCATTTGCTGTTAAAACCAATTTTCCGTCTTTGTGAGAAGCTGTTACATTGGTTTGGTTGGAAACTGCATTGATAGCATTCATAAGTGCATTATCAGAGTC
>CAZKWE010000010.1:0-2095 GCA_964556545.1 uncultured Campylobacteraceae bacterium
TATCATCATTTGTTATATTAACATGTATTCCATCCGCACCTTTTACTTCATCATTTCTATTGGTTTTTAAATCCATTTTTGCAACAACTTGTGGTGCTTTCAAAATACTTTCAAGAAAAAACCACAATATCATCTCTCCCAGTTCACCTGTTTTAGAAAGATTACGAAATAATTTTTTAGCTTCTCTATACATTCTATTTTTATAGGTTTCATCATTACTTTTATCTCTTTTTGATACGGATAAACTATAATGTGTAACATGTTCTAGCAAGATATCAATTAATTTATCAAATTTTGGCTCATTATTTGGATTAAATTGAACATAATGAAATCTTAAAGTTGCTTTATCAATCTCTATATCATCTATATTTTTAAAAATAGTATCATAAAGATCTTCTTTAATTTCTAAATATTTTTCAACATTCATATTGTCCTCTTACTGAGTTACTACTTGTATCTCTTGAGCCATTTACTCTTTATCGTAACCATAGCTATTTATCAAACGACAAATATATTTTTGTCTTACTTCCTCTTCTGGTTTTAAAACTAGCCATTTATCTTTCAATGGAGCATATATTTTATTATTTTTTATTTTAATATTACAATCCATATAAACCTACCCAAAATTTTATTTAATAATTATAACCAAAAATTTATAATCAATAAATTCGCCTATTACAAATGTTTTAGAAGCTTTAAAAAACATCAAAAGGATCAAATCTACAATCAATCATTTTATAGTACAAAATCTAAAAATCAATTTCATTTCCCCCATCTTTCCAAAAAAACAATCAAATTTGAACCCCGTAAAATTTTTTAGATATAATTTACGAAAAATTATCAAGAGAGTAGATATGCCCATCCAAAGAGTAAAACAAGCGATAGAGGACATAAAACAGGGAAAAATGATCGTTATGATAGACGACGAAGACAGGGAGAATGAAGGAGACATAGTCTATGCCGCGACTTTCTCCACTCCCCAAAAAGTAAACTTCATGGCCACCTACGCAAAAGGTCTCATTTGCGTAGCGATAACGAAAGAGATAGCCGACAGGCTCGAGCTAAAACCGATGGTAAAGGACAACGACTCCTCATACGAAACGGCTTTTACGGTTTCGGTCGATGCGAGGGAGTGTTCTACCGGAATCTCAGCGTACGAAAGGGATATGACGATAAAACTCTTAGCCGACTACAGTTCCAAACCTTCCGATTTCGTAAGACCGGGACATATATTCCCTCTCATAGCCAAAGACGGAGGAACTCTCGTTAGAACGGGACATACGGAAGGATCGGTAGATCTATGCAAACTCGCCGGCGTAGCCCCCGCGGGAGTCATCTGCGAAATAATGAAAGAAGACGGAACCATGGCAAGGCGGGGAGATCTCGAAAAATTCTCCAAAAAACACAACCTAAACATAGTCTATATCTCCGACATCATAGAATACAGACTAAAACACGAATACCTAATAAGAACGATAGCGGAGGGAAACGTAAACTTTTTGGGAAACGAAGTAAGAAGAGTCGATTTCATAGACCACAGACAAAATCATCATGTAGCCATGCTCTTTCCGCCTATTTCCAAAGAGACTTTTATTAGATTCCATCATATAAAAACGGATTTTGAGTTTTTAACCCAAGATAATAATTTCAACAAAATGATGAATACAATCAAAATCCTAAAAGAAAACGGAGGAGCTTTGATATTTTTGTCAAACGCGGAAAACGCGGAAAAGAGCGATATGAGAGATTACGGCATAGGAGCGCAGATAGCGAAGAAACTCGGTATAGAAAAGATAAAACTCTTAGTAAGCAGCAAAGGAAAAGAGTTCATAGGCATAAGCGGATTCGGTCTTGACATCGTGGAAGAGATAGAGATCTAAATGAAGCCGCTTTTATCCCTTCTTCTTATATTTTCCCTCTCTTTTTCTCTCTCCTTCGCCGCCGAATCGGAAGAAGAAAAACTCAAAAAAATGATAGGCTCGATGCTGATAGTCGGTTTCAAAGGCTCAAAAATAAACCGAAACGCCAAAATAATCAAACTCATAAACCGATACAACCTCGGAGGAGTCATACTTTTCGATACTCCGAAAAAAGA
>CAZKWE010000011.1:0-20564 GCA_964556545.1 uncultured Campylobacteraceae bacterium
TCTCCTTTTTGCCGGAAATGAATTCCAGCAAAAATTCCTATCACTTTGGGGTCCCCACAAAATTTTAAAATTTTGTGGGGTAAAACTTATGCTACGCCTGTCGGCGAGAGAAACAATCATAGATTTTATTTTTGTTTGTGTTTTTTTGAAATATGATTGTTTCATTTTAAATTCTCCTTTTTTAACTTACCTCTTGTGTTTATTGTAAAGAGAAATATATAAAAAGTATTTATGCTTTTTTTAACGGTTTTTATCCCATTTCATTATGGTTTTACCCTCTTCATCTTCATCTATTGCTCCCATACCCATGATATTGTATCCGGCATCTACATAATGTACTTCCGCAGTTACTCCACTACTTAGATCACTTAACAAATACATTCCACTATTTCCCACCTCATCAATGGTTACATTTTTACCAAGCGGGGAATTTATCTCGTTCCATTTTAAAATGGCTCTAAAATCACCTATGCCACTAGCTGCCAAAGTTTTTATAGGTCCTGCACTTATAGCATTTACTCTTATGCCTCTGTTTCCTAAATCAACCGCAAGATATCTTACACTTGACTCAAGTGCTGCTTTTGCTACACCCATTACATTATAGTGAGGTATATATTTCGGTCCTCCAAGATATGTTAAAGTTAAAATTGAACCATTGTCGTTTAGCACACTCTCGCAAGCATTGCAAAGTGCAATCAAAGAGTAAACCGAAGTTTGCATAGCTATATCAAAAGCTTTCCTGTCAGTATCTATAAATCTGCCATCAAGTGCAGTTCTTGGAGCAAATGCAACAGAATGAACTATAAAGTCTATTTTTCCAAAGTCATTTTTGATAAATTCAGTAAGATTTGCAAGTTCTTCATCACTGTTTACATCAAGTTTATATACTTTGTCACTTCCCAACTCCCGAGCTATTGGTCTTACTCTTTTTTCAAGCTGCTCATTTAAGTATGTAAAGGCAAGCTCTGCTCCTTCTCTTGCAACTGCTTTGGCTATACCGTAAGCTATTGACTTATTGTTTGCTATTCCTACAATCAATCCTTTTTTACCCTTCATTAACATATTTATCCTTTTTATTGATTTACCTATTTTTTATAATTTCACAAAAACTTTCTATATTCCAGCTTGCACTTCCCACCAAAACTCCATCACAATTTTTTATACCTGCTATCTCCTTGATATTTGAACTTTTAACACTTCCTCCATATAGAAGCGGAACTTTTATCTTATTTCTTAAAGCCGATAAAACTTCATCTATATCTTCTTTTTTTGCACTTATACCTGTTCCTATAGCCCATATAGGCTCATAAGCAACTATCAAATTATTATACTCTATATCAATATCATCAAACTCACTCCAAAGATATTGCATTGTTTGATTTGCATCTCTTATCTCTTTTGACTCACCTATACAATATATAATTTTGTATCCCAGATTTTTAAAAAAATTGAATTTTTCAGCAATCAATTCTTGACTTTCGCCAAATATTGTCCTCCTTTCGCTATGACCCACAATAATAGTTTTGATATCAAATTCATTTAATTGTTCAAGTCCTATTTCTCCGGTATATGAGCCATTTTCCACAGGGTAGGCATTTTGGACTCCTATGGTAATATTTGAAGGTAAATTAAATTTATCAAGTGCGGTAGAAGGAGGAAATATATAGATATCTTCTTTCACACCTTCCTCTTTTACGAAATTTATCAATTTACCGATATAATTTTTTGTAGAATTTCTTGTATGGTTAGTTTTGAAATTAGCCGCATATATCATCTTTTTTTACCTCCAGTACTTCGATACCGGGTAATTTTTTACCCTCCATCAATTCAAGCGATGCTCCACCGCCGGTAGAAACAAAAGTCATCTCTTCTATATCGCCTGCTCTTTTTGTAACATCCGCAGTATCACCGCCACCTACTATGGTCGTTGCATTTGATTCGGCTATATGATGGCTCATCATAATACTTCCTTTGGAAAATTTATCTATCTCATAAACTCCCATAGGACCATTCCATACTATAACTTGTACATCATTTATAACTTCCCTAAAAAGTCTTGAACTAGCCGGACCTATATCAAGCCCCATCCAGTCTTTGGGAATTTCCTGAGAAGGTAAGTATTTTATAGTTGCATGCTCATCTATCTTGGGAGCAACAACCAAATCAACCGGTAAATAAAATTTTACATTATTTTCAAGAGCTTTTTTCATAATCTCTTTTGCTCTTTCAATCAAATCCTCTTCTACAAGTGATTTACCCACTTCATATCCTTGGGCCTTTAAAAATGTAAAGGCCATTCCTCCACCTATAATGATTTTATCTACTTTGCCTATGAGGTTGTAAAGAGCTTGAAGTTTACCGGACACCTTGCTCCCACCTACAACTGCCAAAAAAGGACGGTCGGGATTTTCCAAAGTTTTACTAAAAAAACTTACCTCTTTAGTCAGTAAAAATCCTGCGGCTCTTGCACTTGGTGGAAATTGCAAAGCCATGGCATATATAGATGCATGTTTTCTGTGACATGCTCCAAAAGCATCATTAATGTAAACATCTGCAAATGCTGCTAATTCCTTGGCAAATTTTTCATCATTTGTCGTTTCACCCGGATGAAATCTTAAATTGGCAAGAAGTAAAATATCTCCATTTTTAAGTGATGAAGCCTTCGTTTTAGCATCTTCTCCAACTACATCTTTAGCTTTATGTATCTCTTTGCCCAAAAGAGTATGAAGTCTTTTTGCTACCGGATTTAAAGAGTATTTCTCTTCGTAAACTCCCGGTGTTGGTCTTTCAAAATGACTTCCAAGTATGATCTTGCAATCATGATCTATACAATATCTAATAGTAGGAAGTGCAGCCCTTATCCTTCTATCGTCAGTTATATTGCCAAATTCATCTTTTGGAACATTAAAATCACATCTTATAAAAACTCTCTTACCTTCAATATCTATATCTTTTATAGTTTGTAACATATTCTAACCTTTTACAACATGTATTGCCATATCAACAAGTCTTTCAGAGTAACCCCATTCATTATCGTACCAACTCATTACCTTTATCATATTGCCATCAATTACCTGCAAAAGATCAAGCGGAACGACGGTACTTATACTCTCACCGTTAAAATCACTTGAAACCAATTTGTCATTATCTATACCGATAAGCCCTCTATACTCATTTTGACTAGCTTTTACAATAAGCTCTTTTAACTCCTTTAAAGATATACTCTTATCAACTACAACACTCAAATCTATCATAGAAACATTTGGAGTTGGAACCCTAACAGCAAGACCCTGCAATTTACCCTGCAATTCAGGCAACACCAATCCTATGGCTTTTGCAGCACCTGTTGTGGTCGGTATTATATTTACTGCTGCAGCCCTTGCTCTTCTTAAGTCTTTTTTGTGTTTGACATCAAGTAGATTTTGATCATTCGTATATGAGTGTATAGTTGTCATTAATCCTTTTTGAATTCTAAAATTATCATTTAAAAGTTTAACGATAGGTGCTAATGCATTGGTAGTACAACTTGCATTTGACACTATACTTTCTTTATTGTATTTATCACTGTTTACGCCTATGACAAATGTCGGAGTATCATCTTTTGCCGGAGCGGAAAAAACTACTTTTTTTACACCGTTTTTTATATGAGGCATGGCTTTTTCCTGAGTAAGCAATGCTCCTGTGCATTCCAAAACTACATCAGCTGAGTACTTGGCAAATTCTAAGTTATTCGGATCTCTGTCACTAAAAAATTTTACTTTCTGACTACCGATAAGCATAAAGTCATCTTCAAGTATTTCTACAGTTTCATCAAATTTTCCATGAACAGAATCATATTTTAAAAGATTTTTTGTCATATCTCTTGAACTTGTATCATTTACGGCAACAAGTTCCACGCCTTCTCTTTTGGTGATGATTCTTGCAGCACATCGACCAATTCTTCCAAAACCGTTGATAGCAACTTTTATAGACATATTTTATCCCTTTTAAAAAAATAATTGTAATATTTTAGTATAATTTGCTTTAAAGTCGGTTTTAAAGGATCAAATATAATGAATGCGGCACTTTTTGGAGGAAGCTTTGATCCTCCGCATACAGGACATCAATTGATAGTACAAAAAGCACTTCAAGAACTTGATATTGACAAATTATTTATTGTACCGGCATATTTAAATCCATTTAAAAAGAATTTTTTTGCACCTCCCGAAAAAAGATACAAATGGGTTGAAAAACTTTTTAAAAATTATCCCAAAGTTGAAGTATTGGATTTTGAAATAAAAAAAGACAGAGCGGTGCCGACCATAGAAACTGTAAAATACCTTTACAGGGCATATGATATAGACAAACTCTATCTTATATTAGGTGATGACAATCTTGAAAATTTGCATAAATGGACGGAGTATGAAAAGTTAAAAAATATGGTAACTTTTGTGGTAGCAACAAGATACAAAAAAGAGTATCCGAAAAACTTGAAAATTTTACAAATTTCAGCTAATATTAGCTCTACAAAACTTAGAAACAATTTGGATACTAAGTTTCTGCCTACTACCATCTTAAAAGATATAACGGAATATTATAAGGAAAAAAATGACAAACAAACTGGAAGTGATAATTAATACCATTGATGAAAAAAAAGGTGAAAATATACAAGTTTTCAATATGAAAGAAAAAGATTATTTTGTTGATAGTGTAATTATAGCCTCAACTCTTGGAGACAAGCACGGATATGCACTTTTGGATGCTTTAAAAACAAAACTGAAAGAGAATGGCGAAACGATAATTACCGTTGAAGAGGGTGATAACTGGATAGTAATAGACTTGGGAGATACACTCATACATCTTATGACTCCCGAATACAGATCAAAATACAATATAGAAGAATTTTTAGATAATTATAAAACACAAACAAGCAAAGAGATATAATCCTACATCTTTTCCTTTGCTTTTATGCCCATCAGTTTCAGTCCGACTCTTATACTAAGAGCCGCAGTAGCAAATATTTTCAACAGTTTATCTTCATCTTCTGAGCCTATTACTTTTTGTTCGTTATAAAATTTATGCAAAAAGCCTGCTAAATTTTTAAGATATTCGCTCAATTTTTGTAAAGCTCTTTGAGAAAAAGCATCTTCTATAATTTCAGGAAGCAAAAGTGCATAAAAAAGCAGATTTTTTGCATTTGTATTTAAATTTTCAAGTTTTATATTGACTATATCCTCTACTCTTTTACCGCTTTTTTCAAACAGTTGATTGACTCTGGCATGGGCATAATTTATATAATATATAGGATTTGAACTGTCATTGGCTTTTAGAGTATCTATATCAAACTCTAAATGAGTATCGCTTTTTTTGGTCAAAAAAACAAATCTCAAAGCATCACTTCCTATCTCTTTGACTATATCGCTCATTAAGATAAAATTACCTGCTCTTTTACTCATCTTGTAAGGCTCACCGCCTTTTAAAAGAGACACCATTTGAGAAAGTATAACTTCAAGTTTATCTTCATCATATCCCAAAAATTTTATAGCGGCTTTTACCCTTGCAATATATCCGTGATGATCGGATCCCCATATATTTATATATTTGTCATATCCTCTTTCAAATTTATCATTATGATATATAATATCACCTGCAAGATATGTTGCTCTGCCATCTTCTCTTACGACAACCCTATCTTTTTCATCACCAAATTCAGTTGATTTTAGCCACCATTTGCCATCTTTTTCATAAAGTGCATTATTTGATTTTAGCTTATCAAATACTTCATCCCACTTTTTATATAACTCTTTTTCACTGACAAAATTATCAAATTCTATATCGCACTCTTTTAGATTTGATTTTATAAGATCAAGCATCTTCTCTTTTGCCCAAAATGAGAGCTTTTCTATATATTTTTCATCTTCAAATATATCCTTGCCAAAAATTTCTTTTGCCTCTTTGGCCAAATCACTAATATACTCACCCTTATAGTATTCATCAGGCCATTTTACTTCTTGATTTAGAAACTGATCTTTCCCGCTTAAATATACAGAAAGTCCCAACATATCTATTTGGTTTCCTGCATCATTTACATAATACTCCGTATCTATCTCATATCCAAGGTGTTTGGCGATTCTATACAAAGTATCACCAAATACAGCACCTCTTGCATGGCCTATATGAAGCGGTCCAGTCGGATTTGCACTGACATATTCCAAAAGTATTTTTCTACTTTTGTTATCTTTTGCAAAATTACTTTCATCTTTTAGAGCATTTGTTGCTTCACTATCTAAAAAACTCTCACTTAGTTTTAAATTTATATATCCTTTTACGGCTTCCACACTGCAAAACAGTTCTTCATCATTTAATTTTTTACCAAGTTCCTCAGCAATTATCATTGGTGATTTTCTAAATATTTTGGCAAGAGAAAATGCAACAGGGGTAGAATAATGACCAAGCTTTATATCTTTTGGTTTTTCTATAATAAGATTAGCATCAATATATTTACTTAAAGTTTTATAAACTTTCTTCTTCAAAACAATAAACCTATGCTTTATCTGTTTCGCTGACAGTCTCTTTGTGGCTCTCTTTTTCTTTTTCTTCTATTTTTTCACTCTTAACGGATACTTCGTCTTCATCATCCTCTTTAACAGCTTTTTTGAAGTCTTTTATACCTTTTCCCAAACCTTTGGCAAGATCGGGTATTTTTTTTGCTCCAAAAAGTATAATAACAATAGCAAGTATAATTAGTAATTCTTGTGTTCCGAAACCCATATAAATTCTCCTTAAAATTTTGTCATATTATACAGATAAAAAACTTAATAGACTATTTTATAGATATATTTTTCCACTCTTTAATAAAATTATCAAGATCAAAACTTGAAGATTTAATTTTTGAAGCTACAGCTACACTCAAAAGCTCTTTTTTTGCTCTTTCTAAATTGTCATTGATAATAAAAAAATCATACTCTTTAGCCAACTCCAATTCTCTACTTGCATTTTCAAGTCTTTTTTGTATGGCTTCTTTTGTATCGGTTGCTCTTTTTAAAAGTCTGTTCCTTAGTTCCTCAAGTGAGGGTGTAGTTATAAATACTGATGTTATCAAATCACCAATTTTTTTTCTTGCCTGCAAAAAACCCTGTACATCTATATCAAACAGTATCAATTTCCCTTCTTCTATAGCTTTTAAAGTATGCTTTAAAGATGTACCGTAATAATTTCCATGAACATTTGCCCATTCAAGAAAAAAACCATCTTTTATATCTTTTTCAAACTCTTTTTTGCTAACAAAGTGATAATCAATACCCTCTTTTTCGCCTTCCCTTTTTTGTCTTGTTGTAACGGAGACTGAAAAATATATATTGTCTATCTCTTTTTCAATTTCATTCACCAAGGAACTTTTTCCTGCTCCGCTTGGACCTGATATAAGCAGTATGGAACCTCTTCTTTTCAAAATTTACCTTTTGTTTTTATTGTAAAATTTGATTCTTATTTCCATACCGTCCAATACTTCTCTTAATGTATCTATATCAAGTAATTTTGAAGTAATTTCTTCTTGAAGTTCAATTAATTTTTTATCTTTTATTTTTTTATTTTTATTTTTTTTCTTCTTTTTTGATTTCTTTTTTTCTAATGACTCTATATACATATTTTCCTCTTTGTCAGTTAAATTCTCCTTGCTCTCTTTAGTGTCTTGTGCCTCATCAAATAACTCTTTTAAACTCTCTTCATCAATCAAATCCAACTCTTCTTGAGAATTATGCGTTGTATTTGTTTTCTCGGTTTTAGCTATATCGTTTTCCTCTTTGATATCGGAAATTGCAACCTGTGCTTCTTCATTAATGCTTTCTTCTGCTTGCGTATCTTCAAATTCATCTGTATAATCAGATTGTTTTTCTTTCTCATTTTCTTGTAGATTTGCACTGTCAATATCTTTATCGATATCAAATTCAAATTTATCTATTTCATCTTCTATTGGCTCTTCTTCATCTTTGAATTCATCAAAATCATCTTTTAATTCAGATATATCAAAATCTTCTTTGCCGGGCTTTATATCATCACTTTTCGTAATTGTTTTATCATTTATATCCAAGTTATCCTCAACAAACTCTTCTTCATTATCTTCAAGCAACTCTTTTACTTCCATAATATCTTCTTTGTCAAGAATAGAACTGTTTTGGTCTTTCTTTTCATCCGAAACAATTTCTTCATCTATATCCTTGTTCTCTTCAGCTTTAATATTGTCTTCATCATCTATAAATAAATCTTCATCAAAAGTTATATCTTCTTCTATGGCGTTTTCAATATCATCATCACTCTCATCACTGCCTTGAATATCTTTTATCTCTTCTTTATTTTGTGTATTTACTTCTTCATTTTCATTATCTTTTTCTTCGGATTCTTCTTCTGTTTTTAAATCTTCATTTTTCTCTTCTGATTTTTCAATATCATTAAACTCATCCGTTACAGAGTATTCTTCATCATCTGATTCATCTTGAGCTTTATCAGCTATCTCCTCAATTACCGCCTCTTCTTCAACTACTTTATGGGTATTTGAGATATTTTCTATGATATTTTGAAAATCACTTGGTAAAAACGGCTTGGTAAGCATATATTTATACCCTTCGGGTTTTTGTGAACCTTTGGGAGCTATAAATATTACTTCATCACATTTTGTTTTTTCTTTTAAGAGATCAATGTCTATCTCTTTTGAAGCTTCATCATCAACAAATACCATATCTTTAGATTCATCGGTTAATTCGGTTATATCACTTATTTCTTCAACATTATAATCATATTTTTTAGCGGTTAAATGTATAAGCTTTGAAACAGAAGAGTTTGTATTGATAAGTAAAATTTGCATATTTTTCTCCTTTTATAATTATATCACATTAATTCAATTCTATAATAAAATCTTTTTAATACAGTTTAAAAAAGTATTGTTAAATGGTTTATTGCTTCTAAAAACTCTTTTTTAAATATATACATAATTGACCCTAATATTACAGTAAGAACCATAAAAGATACTGCTATTTTTATAGGAAATCCAACTACTAAAAGATTAAATTGGGGCATAGTTTTCATAAGCATTCCAAAAATAACATCACTTAAAAGCGAAAGCGCAATAATAGGAAAAGATATAACAAAACCCAACACAAACATACTTGATATGGCTTTTGAAATATAATGCCATACGGATATATCGGGATAATATCCACCAAGTCCTATATATCCTATAGATTTGCTTAAAAACAATAGTATAAGATGATGGCCGTTGAAAGATAATAAAACCAATAAAGCCAACAAAGTTATAAATCTTCCTATAACAGGTGAATTCACTCCTGTCATCGGATCTATACTGCTTGCAAGAGAAAAACCCATAACAAATGATATTTGTTCACCCGCCAAACCCAGTGCTCCAAAAATAATCTGAAGCACAGTACCGCTTACCAAGCCTAAAAAAAGTTCGCTTACAAAAGCCAGGGCAAGTGTTGCTATATCAAAATTTTGTATATCCAAAGTTGCATTGGGAAATAAAAATATCGTAATAAAAAAAGCAAACAAAGCCTTTAAGCCAACCGGGATAGACCCATAAGAATAAAAAGGGAAAAAAGCTATCACACCGCTTACTCTTGTGAACAAAAGTAAAAAAACAATAGCATTGTTACCGCCTATCATCTGTAACAATTCCACTATTTCTCCTTTATGAGATTTGCTTCTTTCAGTCGGTATATTTTATCACATTTTTCAGCCAAATCTTCATCATGCGTAACTAAAAAAAGAGCGGCTTCATTATCATAAATATACTCAAATACAGCTTCTATAACATTTTTAGCAGTCTGTCTGTCAAGATTGCCCGTTGGTTCATCTGCAAAAATAATTTTTGGCTTTTTCGTTAAAACTCTTGCTATAGAAATACGCTGTTGCTGTCCCCCTGATAGTTCGGTAACTTTCTTGTTTAGGATATTATCAATTTTTAAGAGTTCAATCAATCTGCTATCTATGGGCTGATTTGTCAATATTGAAGATAATTCTATATTTTCATACGCGCTAAAACCATTAAAAAGATAGTGTGCCTGAAAGATTATACCTATATCTTCTCTTCTTAAAGTTAAAAGCTTTTCATCTGAAAGAGAGTATATATCTTTTCCTTCGCAAAAAACTTTACCTCTGTTTGGTTTAAGCAAAGTAGAAAGAATATGCAAAAGTGAAGATTTACCGCTTCCGCTTATCCCGAGAATCGCTATACTCTCTTTTTTATCAAGTGAAAGATTGATATTGTCAAATAAAGGGTAGTCGAAAGAGTGAGAAATACCCTCACATTTAAGAAGGATATTTTCACTCTTTTTAATTTGCGGGCTACTAAACAAAGCCTTTCCCCTCTTTGTCTATTTTCAAGTTTCCCACAATCGTATTATACTATATTTATTTTAATTGTTCGGCAACTTCCGAAGCAAAATCGCAACCTTTCTTCTGTAAGCCTTCGCCAAGCTCAAATCTTACATACTCGACTATTTCTATTTTTCCGCCGAACTCTTTTGATTTTTCTTCAAGAATTTGTTCAACAGTTTTTTTATCATCCATTACATAAAATTGGCTCAGAAGAGTTAATTCTTGATCCAAAAGTGTGTTATCCGCTATAAATCTTTCCATTTGTCCAGGAATTATTCTATCCCATATTTTTTCAGGCTTGCCTTGAGCTTTCAAAGCTTCTTCAAGTTCTTTTCTTGCTTCTTTTAAAACTTCTTCCGTAAGTTGCAATCTGCTTGCATACTTTGGTACATGCTTTAAAGTTTTTCCAAGTCTTTTTAATTCTTCATTCTCTTTTTCAACTTCGGCTTTAAGTGCTGATGTTTCTTTTTCAACAAATTCCGGGTCCAACTCTTTATAGCTTATATATTTTGGTTTCATTGCAGCCGCATGCATTGCTATATTTTTTAATAATCCGGTTGCTTTTTTCGCAACTTCTTCATTTTCACATTTTGCACCGATTAATACCCCTACCCTTCCGTTTGAATGTGCATATCCGTTAACTACACCGGCATATCCTGCCTTTATGGTTGCAACTCTTCTAAGAACAAGATTTTCGCCTATTGTTGCAATTTGTGTATTGAAAAATTCTTCAAAAGTTGTACCTTCTATATCTTTTTTCTTAATTTCATCTATATCAACACTATCAACTGACTGAACAAAATCAGTAACTTTTTTTGTAAGATTTATGAAATTTTCATTTTTAGCCACAAAGTCGGTCTCAGAATTTATCTCGGTCATTGTTGCAACTTTAAAATCATCACTGACTTTGAGTGTTACCAAACCTTCACTTGCAAGTCTGTCAGATTTTTTAGCTGCTTTTCCAAGGCCTTTTTCTCTTAAAATATCCATTGCTTTTTGGATATCTCCTTCAGTTTCACTAAGAGCTTTTTTGCAATCCATCATACCCGCACCGCTCATTTGTCTTAATTCTTTTACTAATGATGCACTAATTGCCGCCATTGCTATTCTCCTTCTTTTTCATGCTCTACGGGACTATTTTCGGCAACTTCAGATGCCTCTTTGTCATTTTGTGTTTCTTTCGTCTCTTCTTTTGTCTCTTTTTCCTCATCAACAGGTATTTCTTTGTCGCTTTCTTGGTCTTGAGCTAAAATCTCTTTTCCTTCGATAATAGCTTCGCTCATCTCTTTACAGAAAAGCTGGATACTTCTTATAGCATCATCATTTCCCGGAATCGGATAATCTATCACATCAGGATCACAGTTTGTATCTATCGGGGCAACTACAGGGATACCAAGTCTGTTTGCCTCTTTTACAGCAATTTTTTCTTTAACGGTATCTATAACAAATATCATATCTGGAGCACTTTTCATATCTTTGATGCCGCCAAGATAATTCATTAATTTCTCTTTTTTTCTTTTTAAAACAAGAGCTTCTCTTTTGGTAAGCAAGTCAAGCTGACCCTCTTCTTCCATTTTTTGAATAACTTCAAGTTTTCTAATAGACTGTTTTATAGTTTGAAAATTGGTAAGCATACCGCCGAGCCATCTATGATCCACATAAGGCATACCGCATTTTTGAGCATACTCTCTTATGGCTGCATTGGCCTGTTTTTTTGTACCTACGAATAAAATTGTTTTACCCTCGGCAGCTGCATCTCTTACAACATTATAAGTATATCTGAAATATCTCAAAGTCTTTTGCAAGTCAATAATATAGATATTTTTTCTTTCTCCAAAGATATATTTTTTCATCTTCGGATTCCATCTTCTTGTTTGATGCCCAAAGTGAACACCACACTCCAATAGGTCCTTCATAGTAACCATATATGTCTCCTTTTGTATTTTGGTTTTATCCTCCACACCCATCAACGCAATTTGCGCAACCTTTAAGGATTGGTGTGTGTGAGATTAAGGAATGGATTATATCTATTTTTTCATTAAATTATATTTAAAATTCTTTATGAGATATAAACCTGTCTTAGATAAATTCTTAAATTACCTACTGCTATTTCTTTTACAAAATCTTATACCTTCTTTGCTTTTTGAAGCTTTGTAGATTATTAGAGGTATCCTTAAGTTTATTTGTTATTATACCGATATACTTCATACAAGTATTTTTTAAACAGTCCGGATGATAAGTACCCAACTAATAGCACAAAAAAACGGTACGAGTACGAGGCAGCTTTTTTGAGTTTCTGTTAATTGGGATTTCTTTTGGTCGGGTACTTAATATTGCAAATTTATTGCAAAAATGTTATTTCGGTTATAGAAAAATATAATAACACTTTAAGAAAGTTTCAGATAAAGTTTTACGAATTTAGGTAATTTCAAAGGGTTTGTTTGCGTAATTTTATATTTTTTATGATTATCGGCCTGGCAATTTCAAATATCTTTGCCATTAATTACAATAATAAAAATATTACCATTGCTACTTCTATTGCAATGATTATAGCCACCATATCTCTTTTTTGTTATGATTATATTGGAAATTTATATCAAAACAAAACTTTGCATTTCTCAAATTTGCCCGGAAGAAAATCTCTCCTTAAGAAACTAAAATATTATCAAGGCAAAAAACCAAAAGCTTTGATTCTTATAAATATCGACTCTTTTGAAGACATAAATGATTTTTTCGGATATGAGTTTGGTGATAAAGTATTGCAAGAAATTTCTCTATGGCTTAAAAAGCATATGCCTGATGAAGATTCTGAGCTTTACAAGCTTGAAGCTGATAATTTTGCCATTTTTACCAGAAAATACAATAGCGACAAAGAATTAAACGACTATCTAAACAAACTTTCAAGTGAAATTATCAATATGAGTTTTTTAATATCTGACAATGAATTGGATATTGGTTTTACTATGGGTGCCGCCATCAATAGCGACAATCTTTTAAAGCTTACACATAGTGCGTTTAAAAAATCAAAAATCAAAAAAACACAGTATGAAATCTATCATCATGATAAATATAATGAAAACATACACGAAAAAAATATAAAAATAAACAAAATTATAAAAAAATCTATACAACAGCACAATGTTATTCCCTTTTTTCAGCCAATCTACAATATCAAACTCCATAAAATTGACAAATACGAATCACTAATGAGATTAAAACTCGATAATGATATATTTTTAAAGCCGTCAGAATTTTTACAAATCTCAAAACAGTTAAAATTATACCCGAGGCTTATGCAGGAAATATTTACAAAAGTTGTTGACGGTATAAACTTTTCAAAAGTAGAATATTCGATAAATTTATCCGTAGACGACATACTTGATAAGCAAACAAGAAATTTTATACTCAAAAAACTTGAAAAAAGTGATATAGGCTCATGGCTTGTATTTGAAATTCTTGAAAGTGAAGGTATAAAAAATTATAAAGAAGTAACTCGTTTTCTAAGAGAAATAAAATCACTTGGAGCAAAAATAGCTATAGATGATTTTGGAAGCGGATATTCAAATTTTGAATATATTTTAAAACTTGAAGTAGATTTTTTAAAAGTTGACGGTTCACTTATAAGAAATATAGATATAAATGAAGATACACAGATTATAGCCGGGACTATTGTTGATTTTGCAAAAAAATTAAAAATTAAAACAATAGCTGAATTTGTACATAACAAAGATATATACGACAAGGTAAAGATTATGGGATTTGACTATGTACAGGGTTACTATATAGGCAAACCGGATTCTCATCTAATAACTTCAAAAAATTTGGATTATTTACATGACAAAGATGATATAAATCTTTTTAATGTATAGAGATATCCTGCATTATGTCTGCATTTGAAAGTATTTGTCTGTTGATATGATCTATATCAAGTCCGCTTTGGTTATCCAACTCTCCAATCAAATCTTTTCTTATAAATATAGTAAGCCTGGCTAATGCCTTATTTAAATGATTTGCATCTTCGACACTGACAATACCGTCTTTGGTTTCACTGTTAAAAACTTCCAAAAACAGTTGGTATTCATTAAGTACCGCCGGCGAAGCAACAAGTGCAATTCTATGTGTATTAAAAATAAGTCTATTTTTATCCTCTTTCGTTACAGTCTTTTTTTGAACTATTTCTTCCATCAAATCAATAATTTTTTGATATGTTTCACTTTTTAATTCTAAAAATTTTATACTTTGTTCTTTTTGAAGCTCAACTTCTGTTTGTTTGTTTAAAAGCATAGCCGTTATAAGTACTGTTGCCAAAGTTCCCAAGATGATAAGTATTATTTCTTGAGTAAATGGCATTTTATCGCTTATATGATATGCCAACCGAAGGAAAAAATATCCTCCTATAAATACAAAAGCACTTAATATCATTAAAATTGTGTTATTTTCATACCATATTTTCACCTTTGATATCTCCTTGTTTTAAAATATCTGATTAAAGAAGATTGATTTTGCCATTATTTAAGTCTTTAGCATTATAATTCCGCAAAATCTTCCGCATTTTCCATCTCTTCTGTATGAAAAATACTCTTTGTTGCAACTTGTGCATATATCGGAAATTTGGATATTTTCCATTTTTATTCCTGCATTTAAAAGCTGATCTTTAAGCATAGCTTTTATATCAAGATAGTATTTTTTATTTTTTTCTTTGATATAAATGCTATCGGTACTATCAACTATATCTTGTCCTATTTCATAACAACAAACACCGATAGAAGGACCAATTGCAACTGCTATATCTTTTGAATTTGAACCAAACTCTTTTTCAAACAGTTTTACAGCATTTTTGACTATCTCTTTTTTTGTCCCCACCCTTCCGCTATGAAGTGCGGCTATAACCTTTTTTACTCTGTCATATAAAAGCACGGGGGCACAATCAGCCGCCATAGTCATAAGAGGTATTTTTTTCTTAGAAGTTACAATCCCGTCGCACTCTTTTATCTCGTTTATAAAACTGTTTTTGATGATTTTTACATGATTGGAATGCACTTGCTTCATATATATTAGATTTTCAAGTAAAAAATTATTATCATCTGCAATTATTTGCCTATTTTGTACGATATTTCGTATATTATCACCAACATTACTGCTTACATTCAAACTTTTGTATGCATCTGCCGAAACTCCGCCATTTCTATCGGTAAAAAATGCCAATACATCATCATTTTCAAACCATGCTCTTATATATCCCATTTTAATATATTGCCATTATCTTGTCTATATCGTCCCAACCAATACTTTTTTCTTTTTTAAATATATGATATATATATCTTGCAAACATATCGGTTTCTATATTTACAAGTCTGCCGACTCTATACTCTTTTATAAGAGTATTTTGTACTGTAATTGGGATAATTGTCAATCTAAAACTATCTTCTAAAACATCATTTACCGTCAAGCTAACTCCATCTACCGCGATACTGCCTTTAGGAACTATGAACTTTATAAACTCTTTTTTTAGCCTGATAAAAATATCAAGATTTTTCCCCTGATGGTGTATTTTTATAATAGTTCCTACAGCATCAATATGGCCTTGGAGTATATGTCCTTCAATTCTGTCTTTAAATCTCATAGCAGGCTCTATATGAACAAAACCATTATAATTATCAAGTGCGATTATCTTTTGACTCTCGTGAGAGAGTTCTACTTCAAATCCGCCATCATATACTTTAATCACACTCAAACATGCACCGTTTACAGCAATAGAGTCCCCGACTGACGGCTTATAATCTGCTTTTATTGATAGTTTGTTATTTTGTATTCTGCTTTGTGCTATTTCTCTTATCAATCCCGTAAACAATGCCATCCTTTTTAATAAATCTTACAAAAGTCTTTTAGAACTTCCATAATCAATCAGGTACTTATTATACCATTTTTGATATAATAATTACTTTACCGAATACACAAAAGGGAGAATTTAATAAAATGAAATTTGACATTATTGTCATAGGCGGCGGCCATGCAGGTATCGAAGCAGCTTTAAGTTCGGCACGACTTGGCAAAAAAACTCTTTTAACAACTATACTTGTCGAACAGATAGGAGCCGCAAGCTGCAATCCTGCAATCGGTGGTCTTGCAAAAGGTCATCTTGTCAAAGAGATTGATGCTTTGGGCGGTCAAATGGGTATAACCACGGACAATACCGCTATACAGTTTAGAACACTAAATATATCAAAAGGTCCTGCAGTAAGAGGAAGTAGAGCCCAAATCGACATGGACAGATACAGAATGTTTATGAGAAATATTTGTCTAAATACACCAAATCTTTTTATAAAGCAGGAAATTGTAGATGAAATCATAGTAAAAGAGGGTAAAGTTACCGGAGTTATAACCAATTTAAAAAATCACTATCTTGCAAAAAAAGTCATCATAACTGCCGGTACTTTTATGAAAGGGCTTATACATATAGGCGAGTTTAAACAAAATGCAGGAAGATTTGGAGAATTTCCTTCAAATAAGCTAAGTGATTCGCTCAAAAAACTTGGTTTCAATGTCCAAAGATTAAAAACCGGAACATGTCCAAGGATTGATGCTAAAACCATAGACTTTACCAAAATGGAGATGCAAGAAGGAGATATACCGCCGATTCCTTTTAGTTTTCGAACCGATAAGTCAAATTTCAATCCCAAGCAATTACCTTGCTATATCACATATACCAATGAAACAACTCATCAAATTATAGAGGGAAATTTTCACAGAGCTCCTCTTTTTACCGGTCAGATTGAAGGTATAGGACCAAGATACTGTCCAAGCATTGAAGATAAAATCAACCGCTTTAGGGAAAAACAAAGACATCATCTTTTTATAGAACCTCAAACGATTGAGGCTACCGAATACTATATAAACGGTCTTACTACATCACTTCCTGTTGATACACAGCTTGAAATGCTACACACAATAAGAGGGCTTGAAAATGCTAAAATTGTCAGATACGGATATGCTATAGAGTATGATTTTATTGATCCGACCGAGTTGAAACATTCATTAGAGACCAAAACCGTAGAAGGTTTATACTGTGCCGGACAAATCAACGGAACTACCGGATATGAAGAAGCTGCGGCTCAAGGCTTGATGGCAGGCATAAATGCAAGTTTGAGCTGTGAAAAAAAAGAACCTGTAATTTTAAGAAGAGATGAAGCTTATATAGGGGTGCTTATAGATGATTTGGTTACAAAAGGTACAAAAGAACCTTATAGAATGTTTACCAGCAGAGCAGAATACAGACTACTTTTAAGAGAAGATAATGCTGACTTAAGACTTATGCAATATGGATATAAATTGGGACTAATAGATGAAAAAACTTATGATAAAATGCTTTATAAAAAAGAACATGCCAAAAAGGGAATCGAGTTACTAAATCAGAGATTTTTAACACCTTCAAAGGAAAACAATACATTTTTAAATGAAATGGATGAAGATAGTATATCTGATAAAATGGAGTTAAAAAAGATAGTTGCAAGAAAAAGTTTTACACTTGACAAACTTCATAAACTTGTAAAAGATTTTGAAGAATTAGATAATGAAATAAAAGAGCAAATACTAATAGAAGCAAAATATCATAATTATATACAAAAACAAAAAGAGCAAATAGACAAAATGAAAAACTTGATGAATCTTAAAATTCCGGATGATTTGGATATAGAAAAAATTTCAGGTCTTAGCAATGAAATAAAAGAGAAGCTAAAAAAAATCAAACCCCCTACTCTTTTTGCCGCAAGTGAGATTAGCGGTGTTACGCCCGCTGCTATAGATATACTGCAAATTTATATAAAAATTTATACTAAAGCAAAAGATTAGGAAGTTTTTGAACTTATGAAAAAAAAATTGATTCTATTTTTTGTAACTATTTTTCTTTTGCTGTTTTTTTTAATTTTATATATCAAATATCCTACTATTTTTTTACAGTTTGAAAATAAAATAAATGATATATATTTTATAACAAGAGGTGAAAAGAAAGCTGATAAAAGTATTGTTATAGTAGATATAGATGAAAAAAGCTTAAAAGAGTTAGGGCAATGGCCATGGAGCAGAAACAAGATAGCAAAAATCATAACAAATATCACTAATGCGGGTGCTGGTATAATAGGTCTGGATATTCTTTTTGCCGAACCCGACAACAGTTCACCAAAAACCATTCTGTCCAAACTTGGCATAAAGAAAAAAAATATTGAAGATTATGATGCTATTTTGGCTGAAACCATCAAAAAAACACCAACTGTAGTAGGATATGTTTTTAGTTTGAAAAATGACGGCATACAACCAAAATCTGCTCCGAATTTAAATGCGGTGATTATAGAAAAAAACAAACCCAAGCATTCATATATCATTAAAGCATACAGAGCCATTTTAAATATACCTCTTATCCAAAAAAATGCAAATGCGAACGGATATTTTAACACTATTCCCGATAATGACGGCGTGGTAAGAAGCATACCTATGCTAATAAAATATAAAAATAATCTATACCCATCTTTAAGTCTGGAAATGATACGAAATGCAATGCAGACAAAGTTTATAACACTCAACTATGAAAATAACAGCATAACCTCTATCAGCATAGGAAATATAACTATTCCAACAGATATATACGGCAGAATGAGCATCAATTATAGTGGTCCTCAAAAAAAATATAAATATATTTCTGCTGCTGATGTTTACTATAACAAAATCAATAAATCATTATTTAAAAATAAATTTGTTCTCATAGGAACTTCTGCCGCTGGTCTTTTAGATTTAAGAAGCACACCTTTTGATGCTGCATATCCGGGTGTTGAAGTCCATGCAAATGCACTTGACAATATGATAAACCAAAACTTTATATCAACTCCCATATGGGCAAGCAGTGCCGATTTGGCAAGTATGATTGTTATAGGATTTATTGTTTTTGGTTTACTGTTTATCCCGAATATATTTTTATCCATTGCATCTCTTGTGATTTTAAATATTGTTTTTTTGTATTTGCATTATTATCTTATGTTTTCAAAAGGAATAATTTTAAATACCCTGTTTCCTATGCTTTATATGAATATACTATTTTTTACAGGTACAACAATCAATCTTTTTTACGAAAACAGACAAAAAAAATTGATAAAATCAAAGTTTGCAAAAAAAGTTTCTTCCGCAGTTGTTGAAGAGTTATTGAAAGATAAAAGAACTTCGATGGAAGAAGAACGGGAAATCACAATATTTTTTAGTGATATTAGAGACTTTACCCGTATATCGGAACAAATAGGCTCGGCCAAAGAGTTAATAACTCTTTTAAATGATTATATGACACCAATGGTAGATATTATTACAAAACACAATGGTACTGTAGATAAATTTATAGGTGATGCCATCATGGCATACTGGAATGCTCCTGTAAATGTTGAACTGCATGCCGATACTGCACTCGAAGCTTCAATAGAACAGATAATTGCTCTTAAAAAACTAAATGATCAGTTTTTTTTACGGAAAAGACCCCATATCGATATAGGCATAGGTTTAAATTCAGGAAAAAGTATTGTCGGAGAAATGGGCTCACTTGGCAGAAGTGATTATACTTGCATAGGAGATGCGGTCAATCTTGCTTCAAGATCTGAAGGACTGTGCAAATTATACGGTGCCAAGATAGTTTTAACACAATTTACAAAAGAGTTATTAAGGAAAAAAGGGTATCTTTTAAGAGAATTGGATATTGTAAAAGTAAAAGGCAAAAGCAAAGCTGTAAAAGTATATGAATGTATGGGCGATACTAATAACTTTTGGGTAAATATAAGTAAAGAAAGTATAGAAAAATACCATGAAGCTTTAAAATTATATAGAAAATCCGATTTTAAAAAAGCTTTATGGCTTTTTGAAAAATTATACTCGGGCGACAAACAAAAACTATATAAATTATATGTTGATAGATGCAAATATTTTATAAAAAACCCACCGGCTAACTTTGAAGGGGTCTGGACTTTAAACTCAAAATAAGTACTTAATCAAAAACAAATGAAATAATCATGTTTCAAAAAACACAAACAAAAATAAAAATCATGATTGTTTCTCTCGCCGACAGGCGTAGCATAAGTTTTACCCCACAAAATTTTAAAATTTTGTGGGGACCCCAAAGTGATAGGAATTTTTGCCGGAATTCATTTCCGGCAAAAAGGAGATTTTAA
>CAZKWE010000012.1:0-40461 GCA_964556545.1 uncultured Campylobacteraceae bacterium
AGGAAACTCTTTGATATAAACATCTTGTTGAGGGAATGGTATATTGATACCGGCATCATTGAGTGCTTTATATATCATTTTTAAAAATTCACTTGTAGTATATCTTGGCCTTAAGGTTAATTCATCTTTCACCCATACGAAAAGTTCAAAATTTATACTGTTGTTGCCAAGCGAAGTAAAAATGATTTGAGGTTTTTTTGCACCTATTTTATAGTGTGGTAGTTTTAAATTTCTCAAGGCATCAAGTATCACTTTTTCTACTGTTTTAACTTCTGTGCCGTAAGCCACTCCAAAAGGTATGCGAAATCTTCTTGATTTGTCATTTAGAGTCCAGTTTGTTACTATATTTTGAATAAAATTCTGATTTGGAACTATAAGGTCAATGTTGTCATTTGTTCTGATGGTAAGTGACCTCATTCTTATATCAGTTACCGTTCCTCTGGTTTCTTCATCAAGTTGAATATAATCTCCTATCTTTATACTTTTCTCAAACATTAAAATGATACCGGAAACAAAATTGGAAACTACATTTTGCAAACCAAAACCTATTCCGACTGATAAAGCTCCCGCTATAACGGTAAGTGAGCTTAGATTTAATCCTATGGATTTTAAAGATAACAAAAAGACTATGCAAAGTATGAGATAGTAGCCGATATTTGCCAAAAGAGTTGCCGTGGAGTTATTGATATCGTATTTTCTTTTTAAATTATATATACTTTTTTTATAGTATTTTCCTATATAAAATCCCATAAATATCAAAATACTGAATATGAAAAAGTTTATAAGAGATATATTTTTATCGTCTATGGTAAAAAGAGGATAATTTAGTACACTCCAGGCTTTTTCAAAAAATAGTTTTATTTCATTTATTGCATTATTTAAAAAAAGTTCCGTATTGCCAAATCTCATCTTTTCAAAATAATTAAGCATCAAAAGATAAGCTTTTTTGTCCTGATTGGATAATTTTTCTATCTTTTTTTCTATCTTGAAAGCTTTTTTATCTTTTGACTTGATATAATAAAAAAACAGTAAAAGATGATTGTCTATAAGTTGCTGTTTCAAAACGGCTATGGCTATTTGGTTATTTTTTATCAAATTTTGAATGTTAGTTATATTTTTTTCGCTTTCAGCTATTTTCCACTTTTCAAGGTCTATTTTTAAACCTTCAAGTTTTTTATCTGTTTTTTCTATCTTTTGTTGATAAATCCGTATATTTTTCATTGCCGTATCTATTGGAAAATTTATTGCAAATATTTTGTTATAAAGCATATTTTTCCAATCTTTTAAATGATTTTTTATATATTTTTCTTTTTTTTGACCAATTAATACAAGTTTTTTATAGTATAAGTATTCAAGTTGTTGAGTAGGAGTATTTGATGAAGATAAAATGTCTAACTTTTTATTTAAATTCTCAAAATAATTTTTTGACAAGAGTATAAATTTTTGGAAAGAGAGTATTTTTTTAAATAGAGCAATATATGTATAATAATTTGAAATTTCTGAAGTATTGATATTTTCTTTTTTAAATTTTAGAGTTTTTATCTTTTTTGCATATAAAAGATCCAAGCTATATTCAGGAGAATTTTTTGGTATATTTTTTAGTATATTGTCTATTTTGGAATTGTTTATATCATTTGATGCCATAAGTAAAACCGCACCAAAGATAAGCATGACTATCTTTTTCATAATACCATTATACCAAAATTATTTTGTGTAAAAGCAACAAGTATATGAAAATTTGTTTAATTTTAAAAAAAACAGTATAATATGCATTAAAGTAAATGCTAAAGGAACAAATATGTCAAAAAGATTGTTAAAGATAGTCATGATAGTTTCATTTTGTATAGTCGGTTTATATGCAGGTTTTAAAGAAAATAGAATGGTTTCAACTGCTATGGGTATTATACAAAATTCCCATATAAAAATTCCTCAAAAAATACTGCAAAACGCACAAGCAATAATTATAATGCCAAACCTACAGCATGGCAGTTTATTGTTCGGAGGAAGTTATGGGCATGGTATATTGACAATAAAAAATGACAATGGTTGGAGTGATCCTTCTTTTGTTACTTTTAGAAATATAAGTTTTGGATTGCAGGCCGGAATAAGATCAACTGATGCAATTATGATATTTGAAAATACAAGAGGTCTTGACGGGATAACCGACGGTAAAGCTACCATAAGTTTGACTGCAGGTATGGTTGTGGGTAAAAAAGGTCCTTATAATAGTAGAAAAACAGATGGTGAATTGTCTGCAGATATATTTATGTTTGGACGCAGTAGCGGAGTTGAGTTAAATATGATCTCAATAGCAGGCGGTAATTTGTATATAGATGATGAAAAAAACGATAAATACTATAACAGTGTTGTAAATACTGATATATTGTTGTCCGGTGTGAGACAAAGCACAAAGCCGCAAGTATTGAAGTTTAAAAAATTGATTATGAGTATTACCAAGTAGCTTTGGGCCATCTGTGATAATTTTTGTACAATTATTCAATAGGAACTTTACTAAATTTCTTAAATTACCAAACAGGTAGAGCCTGCAAATTTTATCAAAATCCCTATTGCAAAGCATCAGTACTGTTTTGATAAAAATCTAATGCATAATTTGGGTTAAAAAACTTTTATGACTCTTTTTGATATAATCTATAAATTTTTTTAGAGGATTGTTATGAGAGTTCTTACGGGTATTCAGCCTTCGGGTATTTTGCATCTTGGAAATTATTTTGGTTCTATTAAACAAATGCTCGAATATCAGGGCAAAAGTGATCTTTTTATATTTATAGCCAATTATCATGCACTTACTTCGCTAAAAGATGCAAATGCATTAAAAAAAAATACAATAGATGCGGCTATAAGTTTTTTATCATTGGGAATTGACCCGAATAAAGCAACTTTTTGGGTGCAATCCGATGTCAAAGAAGTATTGGAGCTTTACTGGATTCTCTCTTCTTATACACCTATGGGTTTGCTTGAAAGAGCCCACAGTTACAAAGATAAAGTCGCAAAAGGTATAATTGCAAATCACGGACTTTTTTCATATCCCGTATTGATGGCGGCAGATATACTTCTTTATGATTCAAATATCATACCTGTTGGCAAAGATCAAGTTCAACATGTAGAGATAACAAGAGATATAGCTGTAAAATTTAACAATGCCCATGGGGATATCTTTACACTGCCGGAGTTTAAAATAGATGAAAATGTTGCTACTGTTCCCGGAATAGACGGAGCAAAGATGAGTAAAAGCTACGGAAATACTATCAATATTTTTACAACCCAAAAAGAGTTAAAAAAGCAAACGGGAAAAATAGTAACTGACTCAACCCCGCTTGAAGAACCGAAAGAGTGGGAAAACTGCAATATATACAAACTTTGTAAACTTTTTATGGAAAATGAGGAACTTTTGGAACTGCAAGAGAGATACAAAAGCGGTAAAGAGGGATATGGTCATTTTAAAGCTACTTTGAAAGACAAGATTTGGGATTATTTTAGTCAGGCAAGAGAAAAAAGAGAGTATTATCTTTCTCATAAAGATGAAGTTAGAGATATACTGAATGAGGGAGCAAAAAAAGCAAGAACAATTGCAACTAAAAAAATGCAAATTATAAGAGAAAAGGTGGGAATACTCTAATGTTGGATTTAAAACTTCTTCAAAATAACTTTGATGAAACAGCCAATAAGCTTAGAAAAAAAAATATAAAAGAGGAAGTGCTTAAAGAGTTAAAAAGACTTTTTATGGTTTTGAAAGAGCAAAAAGCAAAACTTGAAACTCTGCAGGCACAAAAAAATGAAAAAAGTAAACTTTTTCCCGTTTATAAAAAAGAGGGGAAAGATACGGCAAAATTAAAAAATGAGCTTGATAAAATCAAAGAAGCTATCAATATTGAGCAAAAGATAGTAAATGATTTAGAAGCGGAGCTTGAGATATATGCCCTCAATATTCCGAATATTCCGGATGATGAAGTGCCTGAAGGCAAAAGTGAAGATGACAATATAGAGATAAAAAGGATTTTAACTCCAAGAGAGTTTGATTTTAAGCCAAAGGAACATTGGCAGTTGGCTGAAGAACTTGACTGGATAGATTTTAAAAGAGGTGTAAAACTGGCTAAAAGCAGATTTTCCGTTTTAAAAAATGATGCAGCCAAATTAGAAAGAGCATTGATAAACTATATGCTTGATTTTAATACCGCCCGGGGTTTCAATGAAATTTGTGTACCGTATATAGTCAATAAAGAATCCATGATCGCTACAGGGCAACTTCCAAAATTTGAAGATGATTTGTTTAAAATAGAAAAAGAAGAGCTTTATCTTATACCGACTGCCGAGGTTCCTCTGACAAATCTATACAGAGATGAAATATTAAAAGATGAAGATTTGCCGATTTTGATGACAGGCTATACGGCATGTTTTAGAAAAGAAGCAGGAAGTGCCGGTAGAGATACAAGAGGTATGATAAGACAGCATCAGTTTGATAAAGTTGAACTTGTAAGCATAACCAAACCTGAACAAAGTGATGAAATATTTGATAAAATGGTAAAATGTGCCAGTGATTTGCTTACCTCTTTGGGGCTTCCTCACAGACTTGTTATGCTGTGTGGCGGTGATCTTGGATTTGGTGCGGCTAAAACTATAGATCTTGAAGTATGGCTTCCGGGTCAAGGCAAATACAGAGAGATAAGTTCAGTTTCCAATACACGAGAGTTTCAAGCCCGCAGAGCAAAGATAAGATATAAAGACGGCAAAAAGAATAAACTGGTTCACACTTTAAACGGTTCATCATTGGCAGTTGGACGAACTTTGATAGCTATTATGGAAAATTATCAACAAAAAGACGGTACAGTTGATATACCGGAAGTTTTAAAAGAGTATTTATAGAGGCAATATGGCTGAAGAGCAAGATGATATAATAATTCTTGAAGAGGGTGATGAAACAGATATACAAGACGGCAATGAACATACTGAAGAAAAACCCGAAAAAAATAGAAAAAATACAATTATAATTATATCACTTGCCGTATTGCTTGTAATTGTTATAGTTGTTTTGATTATTGTTCTTAAAACTTCTACAAAAAAAGAGGAAAACAGTAATATTTCCAAACTTGCACAAAAAATTATAAAAAAAGAGAACTCTTTGAAGTTTCCTTCGTTTAAGCTGGATAAGTTGATACAAAAAGCAAATCTTTTATACAAAAAAGGTGATAAAAAAGAAGCATTGAAACTTTATCAACAGATAGCATCATATAATGAGTCTATATCAAATTACAATATCGGTGTAGCTAAAATGAAAGAAAAAAAATATGCCGATGCGATAAAATATTTTAAAAATGCAATTAAAAACAAGCAAAACAGATGCGTAAGTGCTATAAATAGTGCAGTATGTGCTTTAAAACTTAACAATAAAAAACTTTTTAACTATTTTATTTCACTTGCCCGGATATATCTTCCGTATGAAACTAACGAACCGCTTTATACATACTATATGGCTTTGGTAAAATATTATAAAAATGAGTATTTTGAAACACTTATACCAATGATGCATCCATCTTCTGATTTTTACAAAGAGGAACAAAATTATCTTTCAGCCAAGATTAATACATTTTTCAATGATGATTTGGCTGCGATAAATTATCTTGAGAAAAATAAAAACATACAGGATGATTTTACACTTGGACTTTTATATGCCAGAATTGCGGAGTATCCTATAGCAATCAAGCATTTTATAAAATCATATCAAATGCATATTATGCCTATCAAATCAAAAATAGCAATGGCTTTATCATATATCAATATGGGACTCTTGGGTAGTGCGGCAGCAAACTTGAAAGATGCAAAATCATATTCTAAAAAAAATATTTTAGATATATATCCTGTAAATATTGAGATAAAACCAAGCTTGACAAATGTAAAGCTTTCTCAGAAAGAGTTTGAAAAAAGAGTTTTACAAAGAAAAGAAAATATGTACGGATTACTGTTTTACTTTGCTCCTTACAAAGTTTTTAATGCAAATCAAACTATAGAATTTATAAGAAAGGGCGGAGTTGATCTATCTTTAAATCAGACAAAAAATGCACTTATGCTTCTTTCCCAAAGCTCAAATATATCAAAGATAAATAAAAAAATTGTACAGGGAATTAAAAAAGCACTTGATTATAAAATAAATGAAGCCAATACAATATTTGATTCTATAGCTCAGAAATATTCAAACCATTCCGTACTTTTTTATGACCTTGGTCTTTCTTTTGCACAAATGGGGGACTATACAAATGCATATAAAAATTTTGTAAAAAGTTATCATTTAAACAGTAAAAATTATTTAAGCGGTATATTTGCCATAATGACAAAGGAATTAATCCATCAAGACAATACTAAACTTAGTGAAGAAGTTACAAATGATCTTAGAGATGACCATAAAATAAATAATAAAAAATTTTACTTTGCAATGATTGATTTTTCTAAAAATAACTATATGTCAGCGGCGGATTTTGCCCAAAGTGATACTTCAAACAAGCCGTTAAATCTCATTTTTGATGCAATAGTTGCAAAAAATACAAATATGAGAAAACTGTTTTTGAGAAAATCTCTTTCATTAAAAACCATACTTCCAAAAGATATGATAGCAAATCTTTTGTATGACAGTGCAAAAACTTATGGAAAAAGTATAGAAAGTTTTGCAAAAGAGATTCAAAAAAATTTTTTACAAAGAGATACAAATTTAAAATCACTTTTTTACGGACCTGTTGTAGCAAGAGAAATTTATATAAATGCTTTGCAAATTTCAGGAATGCTTTATTATGTAAGAGATGTGCTTGAACAGCAACTACAGGAAGAAAATGATGATGTAGTAGGAATTATGCAAGCCTTGGGATATGTTGATATATATACAGGCAATTATGAAGAAGCATATGCAATATACAATGAATTGATTGATACTTACAAGCAAAAAGATACCAATACCCTGTTTTTGGCTTCGGTTGCTTCAATAGGGGCAAATCATGATGCAAACGCAATAGCTCTTTTGGAATTGGCCAAATTAACCGATCCGAATAATTTTGAAAGCAGACTGGCTTTGGGATTGTTATATATGGAAGTAAAAAATATCAAAGCCGCACTTATACAGTTTTCAAAAATTGGTGATAGTAATTTTATATCAAAATATTTTACATTTTTTATAGATAAAGAGTAGTGGTGGTAAATATAGCTATCATAGGCGGTGGTGCAAGTGGAATTATGGCGGCATTGATTGCTAAAAATGATAATAATAAAATAGATCTGTATGAAAAAAATTCAAGTCTCGGGAAAAAATTAACAGTTTCGGGAAATGGAAAATGCAATATTACAAATGTCAATATAAGCAAAAATGACTATTTTGGAAATAATATTGATTTTTTAGAAATTCCTTTGCAAAAATTCGACTATAAAAAGATGGAGAATTTTTGCAACAGTTTGGGATTGTATCTATCGTACGGCAGTGATGGAAAGGTTTACCCAAGATCATATGAGGCCGCATCTGTTTTGGCTGTTTTTGAAGAAAGCTTAAAGCGAAAAAAAGTCAATATATTGCTTTCAAAAGAGATTACGGGAGTTAAAAAAAAAGATAACAAATTTATAGTAAATATCAAAAATGAAAAACCACAAATCTATGATAAAGTTCTTGTATCATCGGGAAGCAGAGCTTTTGGCAAGCTTGGAGCTACAAAAATATCCGAAGAGATTGCTGAAAGTTTTGGACATAATGTTTATGAAAGCTATCCCGCTTTGGTTCAGCTTGAAACAAAAGGAAAGAAAAACTCTCTAATATCAGGAACAAAGATAGAAGCAAAAGTATCAATTGTTTCAAAGCAAGTTAAAGATATATCTGTTTTTGGTGATGTTTTGTTTACAAAATACGGATTATCCGGATTTGCAATACTTGATATATCTTTATATGTCTCAAAGTTATTGCTTAAAGAAAAAGAAGTAATTCTCAGTATTGATATGATACCGGAATTTGATAAAAATGAATTGTACTCTATACTTTTGCAAACCTGTAAAAAAAATCCTGATTACAGTTATGAAATGATGCTTCATGGACTTTTGCCTATGAAAGTGGTTAAACTATTTAGCAGTGAATTAAATTTTTCTCAAAAAAAATTGGGTGAATTAACGATAAAAGAGATTAAGCAAAGTGTATATGCCTTAAAAGAATGGAGATGGAGAGTTGTTGATACGCATGGATTTGATTTTGCTGAAGTTTGCGGAGGAGGAGTTGATACTACGGAGATAAAACCTGATAGTATGGAATCAAAATTGGTTAAAAATTTATATTTTTCAGGAGAAGCATTGGATATAGTTGGAAAAAGAGGCGGATTTAATTTTGCCTTTGCATGGACGAGTGGTTATCTTGCCGGAAAAAGTTTAGGTAAAATAAAAAAATGAAGAGAATATATATAATCAGACATGCAAAGTCAAGCTGGAGTGATTTATCTCTTGATGATTTTGACAGACCTTTGAAAAAAAGAGGAAAAGAGGATATAAAAAATATTGCACAATGGTTGAAAAAAGAGGGAATTAAACCGGATAAAGTTATCTCATCACCTGCAAAAAGAGCAGTAAAAACTTTAAAAATATTGGAAACTGTTTTAAATATTAAGAAAAATATTATAAATTTTGATAAAAATATTTATGAAGCACATGTCGGATATCTTATAAAAATGATTGAAAAACTTGATAACAGATACAATAATGTTTTTATCATAGGACACAATCCCTCTTTAAGCGAACTATCTGAATACTTTACCGATACAATTATAACAAATATCCCAACTTCCGGTGTGATGGCTATAGAGTTTGAGATAAAAAAATGGAGTGAAATAAAAAACAAAAAGGGTAAAATACTCTTTTTTATATACCCTAAAAAGTTAAAGGATAAAAAGTGATTGAATTTTTCAAAGAGTATTTGCCGTATTTAAAAAACTATAAAGGCAAATTAGCTTTGGCAATATTCGGTATGATTTTGGTATCCGTATCAACAGCTTCCGTGGCGTATCTTGTCAAACCTGTAATGGATAAAATATTTGTAGAACAAAATATAAAAATGCTTTATATTCTTCCGTTTTTTGTAATATTGGCTTTTGTAGGAAAAGGAGTAGGAGCATTTTTGTCATCATACTATCTAACTTATATCGGTGAGGATGTTGTGCGAATTATCAAAAATAAAATGTTAAAATACATTATAAGCTTGGATTTGGATTTTCATTTAAACAAGCACAGCGGAGAACTCATAAGCCGAATAACAAATGATATATCCAAAATCCAAAGTGCAATAGCATCTGATGCGATCAATTTTTTAAAAGGTTCTTTTACAGTTGTGGGTTTATTGGTTGTGGTTGTATATCAAAGTCCCAAACTTGCAATTTTTTCACTCATAATTATACCTGTCGCAATATATCCTATAAAGATTATTTCCAAAAAGATAAAAGTATTATCCAAAAAATCACAGGAGCAAAATTCAAGATTGACTTCAAGACTGAGTGAAATTTTCAATAATTACGAAATGGTAAAAGCATATAATGCAGGAGATTATGAGCAAAAAAGATTTGAGAAACAAAACTTGGAATATTTTAAAATAAATATGAAAAGTATTAAACAGCAACAATTGTTAGCTCCTATCTTTGAAATTGTAGGAGCAATATCTATAGTTTCCGTTATCGTTGTAGGAGGAAGAGAAGTTTTAATAACCCACGAATTAACCACCGGTGGATTTTTCTCATTTTTAACCGCACTTTCGCTTTTGCTTGATCCCTTAAAAAGAATATCAAACTCATACAGCAAATTTCAAATAGCTGTTGCGGCCAACGAGAGGATAAAAGAGATAATGTCTCATCCTGTCATGATAATATCAGGCGATAAAATCATTGATTTTATAGATAGGGTTGATGTAAAAAATGTCGAATTGTACTATGGAGACAAACAAGCATTAAAAAATATAAATTTCAATGCAAAAAAAGGTGAAATAATAGGACTTGTGGGAGACAGCGGAGGAGGGAAAAGTTCAGTAGTAAATTTACTGTTAAGATTTTATGATCCTTCCGAAGGTACTATCTGTATAAATGAAGAGGATTTAAAAAAATTTGATTTGGAAAGCCTAAGAAAACATGTAAGTGTAGTAAGCCAAAGAATATATATTTTAAATGATACAATTGCGGCAAATATAGCATATGGTAAAACAAGAGATGACAAAAAGATTATCGATACATTAAAAAGAGCCAATCTATGGGAGTATGTCAAAACATTAGAAGATGGTATCGATACGGTTTTAGATGAATCCGGAACAAATTTAAGTGGCGGACAAAGACAGCGTATAGCAATAGCAAGAGCTTTATACACTAATCCCGATATTTTAATCCTTGATGAAGCTACTAGTGCACTTGATAATAAAAGTGAAGCTTCTATTATGCAAACTATATACAATTTAAAGAAGGATTTGATAGTTTTTGTTGTTGCTCACAGATTATCTACGGTTGAGAATTCAGATAAGATTTTGGTTTTTGAAGATGGAGAAATTGTTTGTCAGGGAAATATTTTTGAATTAAAAAATAATTGCGAAGCATTTAAGAAGCTATACAATCTTACAGGCAATTTTTAAGCACTTAACCTGTGAAGAAAGTCAAATTTATTTTTAAAAAAAGCTGATAAACAAGAGCTGATGAAATACCGGCTAATATACCGGCAACTATATCATCTCCCATAACTCCTATGCCGCCATTATAGTTTTTATCTATTTTACCTATGATGGATGGTTTGAGTATATCATAAAGCCTGAAAAAAAGAAGACTGAGAAACATTTGCATTAGTGTTGCCCCGCTTAAAGCAAATGCAAGCCAAACTCCCACTACTTCATCTATGACTATTTCCTTTGGGTCATGTTTGTTGAAATCCTGTTCATATTTATCTATCTCTTTTACAGCTATTAATGTGATAAGTATACTGAGCAATACCAATGTAGAAACAGGAAAATACAACAAAATGGCATATCCTAAAATAGCTGCTGCAATACTGCCTACGGTTCCCGGTGCAAAAGGCGATAAACCGGTATAGAAAAAGGTTAAAAAAAGTTTTCTCATATATAAACCTTAAGTCAGTGATGTTGTTTGATACAATTCTAAAAGTTTTATATAAAAATCTTTTTCATTATGCTCTTCCAAAAGACCGTTACCAGGCATTACGGAATCATAGATTTTACTTAAACCTTTAAATCTGTTTTTAAACAGTTCACTTAGAATTATCGCAGAAATTTCCTTTCTTACCAAAACGGCAGGCGGCAAAAGCCCTGCTTTTAAAATTTCAAGTATTGATGGAGAATGATATGAGATATGATGATGTTTTCCATGAGGACATGTTTTTGTGCTTACTAATGTTTTGCACTGGTTGCAGTAAACAAATTCACTTACAATATCAACATTGATACCGCTTTTTTTAACTTTGTCCATGATTGAGTTGATTCTGTCATGATCATAAAATATACCTATGCCGGAATGATTTTGTCCGAGTATTATATCCGTACACCCGAAATTCTTTGCAGCAAGTGAATCGAGGATGGCATTATTGTATCCTGCAAAAATGTATGTATTTTCAAACGGAACTATAACTACTCTGTTTTTTGGTAAAAAATTATCTACAAAATATTCTAAGGTTTTATATCTTATTTCGTATGATAATATATCTTTTTTATAGGGTTTTAAAAGAAAAATTACTAAAAGATCAGTATCTTCCAAAGTTAATCTCAACAATCTTTCATGTGCTCTGTGTAACGGTTTGGCAGCCATCATAATGGCAGTTGTTTTTTGAGCACCAATATGGCTTTTTGCTTTGTTTATTAGTTGTTTAACTTTTTTTATATCATCAAATTCAATCTCATATTTTCCGCTTATTGCGTACTCACCAAGCCTTTTTGCAGTATCTTTTACACCCGGATGAGTTTCGTCATCCGTACCGAATATCGCTTTAATCCTTCTTTTGGTATCAATTTTATAAACCGTGTCAACTTCTATATAACCTTTTATTTTATTGTTTGATACAATTTTTAAAATATCACCTCTTTCGGCATTTTTCAATACCTCTTTGTTTCTCTTTCCTGCCGGTGCCAATATAAAAGGAAAAGGTAAAAACTGTCCTTTGTAGGAGTGTTTTTTGTATATATCCTCAGACTCTTGTTTATCCATAAGTTTATCTATGGGTTTTAGTATACCTTCTTTTACAAGAGAAAGTGTTGCCACGGCTTCTTTATCAAGATGAAGCTCTTTTAAGTTGTTATTTCTTTTTATTGATTCCATATTTCTTTCTTTTTTCCCATAAGCTTTTTCGTGAAATACCCAGTTTTTTACTGAGGTCGGTATCTGTAAATTTATTTTGAAAACTTTGTATTATATACTTTACATAATCATCAATAGATAATATATCTCCATTTTCATATATTTTATTATAATTGTCAAGAGAAAGTACATTAAAGTTATTGTTTAATTCTTCATTTGAGTCGGTTGTACACAAAATAACTCTTTTTTTCTCTATCGCGGAGAGCAATTTTATCTTTTCGCTTTTTCTTAAATTCTGAAAGTTTACCAAATACAGAAGTGTGTAATTATTGTATTGTTCGATTTTACTTATAGCATTTGGAGAATCCACTGCTATAAAAACAGGTGTGGTATTGATGCTTTTGCTGTATTCGTAAACAAGTTTGTCTATAAGTTTTTGATAACTGCTTTTTATAAGAACAGGAGGGACTATTTTTTTGGAATCCATCTGTTTTAAAGAACTGTTTTTAAATGAATTTTCTATATAGTTTTTTAAGAACTCATTCTCTTTTTTTATTTTTTTATATTCAAAAAGATGATCAATTTTTCTTATCAATTCCTCAATCATAAAAGGTTTGAGCATATAATCATCTACACCCATTTTTAAAGGTTTTGATACGGTATCATTGCTGATATATGAAATAAGCAGGATAATAATGGAATTTTTATATTTTTCTATTGCAGGATAAAAATTTTGTCCGGAAATATTGGCTGAGAGCAAAACAATATCGTAATTTCCTTCTTCTAAAGCTTCTTTCGTAGTTGCTACAATTTTACAGTTATATCCGACTTCTGATAATTTTGAAGATATACTTTGGGCAAGATATATCTCATTTTCAACTATTAAGACTTTCATTGTTTTGCCTCCTTAAGGAGAGTTGTCCAATCAAAATATTTTACATTTGTTATAACTTGTACCCCAATACCTTCACCTCTTCCTATAAAACCCAGTTTTTCGTTTGTGGTTGCTTTAATATTTACTTTTTGCATCGGTATTTTAACTATATTGGAGATCATTGTTTTTATATCTCTTTTATATGGTGTAATTTTTGGTTTTTCCGCTATTATGGTTATATCTATATTTATTATGTCAAACCCAATGCGTTTTATAAAATCAATAACATTTTTTAACAACTCTTTAGAATCGGCATTTTTGTATTTTTTATCATTGTCGGGAAATAATTCACCTATATCACCGTATCCTATCGCTCCAAGAAGTGCATCAATGAGTGCATGTATCAGCACGTCACCGTCTGAATGGGCCTTAAATCCGTAAGGTACATCTATGCAAACTCCGCCAAGATACATTTTTTTGCCATTTTCAAAAGGGTGTACATCATATCCGATACCACTAAATATATCTTTGGAAGGAGAAGTTAAACACTCAATCTTGTTTAAGTCGTTAAGATATGTTAATTTGGTTGCTTTTTGTGAACCTTCTACATAGGTAATACTTCCTCCAAAATCCAATACGGCACTGCTTTCATCAGTAAAAAGTTTTTTATTTTGCAAAGCTTTTTTTAAAATTTCCGTCTTTGATATTTGAGGTGTTTGTATGATTTTGACTTCATCTCTATCGATATATTTTCCTTTATAATGAATAGTATCTGTTGCCAAAAGATATGGAACGACAATATCACTTTTATCTATATTTTCCAAAAGTCTTTTTAAAAGTTTTTCATCTAAGCAGACTCTTGCAATATCGCTAACCATGACATATTTGCTTTGTACATGTTTAAGTGCGTTATATAAAGAAATCTGTCTTTCATTTCCTCCGCCAATAAAAGTAAAATCTGCAAAGTTTTTCATATAATTTAACTCTGATTCATTTGCTACAATTATAATATTGTTTATATTTAGCAATTTTTTAAATTTATTTGCCAAAAAGAGCCAAAGAGGTTCGTTATTTATCCATAGCCACTGTTTTTTTACTTTAGCTCCAAATCTTGTGGAATTTCCTGCTCCTAACAGTATCAGTGTTAAATCAGGCAAATTTTATCCTTTTTATCTAAAAGTGTTACGATATTATACACTTTCAAAGCTTTTTTTTATCTTTTTTATGATAAATTCCTAACTCATATTAAGAAAATAAAAAGGAGTCATATGATAACAAAAGATATGGTTATTGAAGCTTTGAAAAAGGTTACATATCCGGGATTTACAAAAAGTATTGTAGATTTTGGCTTTGTTAAAAATATTGAAGTAGATGCTAACAAGGTAAAAGTTCATATAGAGATTACTTCGTCTGCGCCTGAAGTTGAAGAGCAGATAAAAGCAGATACAAAAGAAGCTTTTGAGAGCATAGGTATTAAAAATTATGAAATTGATTTAAAAAAACCTAAAATGCCAAAAGAATCAAGCTCCAAGGGTAAAAATATAGCCCCGCATATTAAGAATTTTGTTATGGTCAGCAGTGGAAAAGGTGGAGTCGGCAAGTCAACAACCACCGTAAATCTTGCTATATCTTTGGCAAAACAGGGAAAAAAAGTCGGACTCTTGGATGCGGATATATATGGACCGAATATTCCGAGAATGATGGGAATAGTTGGTGAAACCCCGGAGATTATAGGCAATAAAGTAAAACCTATTTTGGCTCATGGTGTAGAAGTTATGAGTATGGGAAGTCTTATGGAAGAAGGACAGTCTCTTATATGGAGAGGAGCAATGGTTATGAAAGCCATACAGCAACTTCTTCAGGATATATTGTGGGGAGATTTGGATGTACTTGTTATAGATATGCCTCCCGGAACCGGTGATGCACAGTTGACTTTAGCTCAAAGTGTTCCTGTTACTGCCGGAATTTGTGTTACAACTCCTCAAAAAGTTGCACTTGATGATACTGCAAGAAGTTTGGATATGTTTAAAAAACTTCATATTCCAATAGCGGGAATTGTAGAAAATATGAGCGGTTTTATATGTCCTGAGACCAATAAAGAGTATGATATATTCGGTAAAGGTACAACCGAGCCTTTAGCAAAAGAGTTTGATACTATAGTTTTAGGAGAAATTCCAATCGAGCCTGCCATCAGAGAAGGCGGAGATGCGGGAAAACCTGTTACAAGTGAATTTCCGGATACCGTAACTGCGAAAAGATATTATGATGCTGCAGAAAAACTTTGGAAAATGATAGAACAGATAAATGAAGAAGGCGGAGTTGATAATGAAGCTATCCAGCCTACTATCGGAGTTCAAGGAACTGATACAGCCGGTAAAAGTGCTTGTTCAATATAAGATAAGCTTTAGGTTAAAGCAATACGATTATAAAGAGGGTCATTTGACCCTCTTTGTCTAATGACCGCTAAGGTAAAGTCCGATTGCCTGCAAAGGTTTTCCCATAATTTTTCCACAAATACCGCTACTTTTAATATAAGCTTTGGCTTTAGCAGTTGAGTTAAATTTCGGTAATTTCTCTTTTGGATGACATTTCTTTTTAAGAATCATTTTTCCTTTCATTGCCATCATATGCTGTTTTTTACCTATCATCATAGCTTCTTTTTTATAAGCTTTTTTGGCCATGGCAAATGCTTCATTGAAACTCATAACCTTACCTCCGAATTTTTTGGCAAAGTTTTGAGCCGCTTCTTTTGTGCCAAAAGCATATTTGCTGACTTTGCTCATAGTAGCCGGCTTACTGCTTCCAACAACATAGAAAGCTTTATTTACGGGTATAAATTTTAGTGTTGTGTTGTCAACCACTTTTATATCTTTGGGATTTAATCCTTTTACGGCATCTTCGGCTAAACAGTGCATTGAACAGTATTGTCTGATTTTACCGTTTACGATTGCCGAGTGATTTGTTTTGTAAAACATTCTCAGTGTCATACCGCAGTTTGGACAGTAAGCTTTGCTTTTACCTTTTTGAAGTATTTGAACTTTGTTCATAGGAACTGCCTGATACATCATATGTTTGCTTTTCGCAAAAACATTACCACTAAAAACTACTCCTGCGAGTAGTATGCCAAGAAATAATTTTCTCATCATTTTCCATCCTTTAAAAAATTTTTGTAATTATACTTTTATAGTGTTAAATGACTGTTAATAGTTCTTCGTTAAACTTCCGTTTATCTATATGATATAATTTTAAAAAAATATGGAGATGATTTTGTTTAATGTATTACTTCTTGAAGATGATGAAATGTTGTCACAGACATTGAAATCTCTTCTTCAAATGAAAAATTACAGTGTTACTGCTGTAAAAAATATAAATGAAGCACTTGATAAGACATATAGCAAAAAGTATGATTTGTATCTTTTTGATATCAATGTGCCTTTTGGAAACGGTATTGATCTTTTAAAAGATTTAAGAGATGCGGGTGATAAAACACCGGCTTTTTTTATAACGGCACTAAGAGATATAAAAGATATATCAAAAGGATTTGATGCAGGATGTGATGATTATATAAAAAAACCTTTTGATTTTGATGAATTGCTTATCAGAATTGAGGCTGTATTGAAAAAAAGTAATCCGTATATAAGCTATGGGAATATAAAATATAATCCAAGTGAAGATATAGTATATTTTAAAGAAAAAGAGCTCAATTACGGAGAAGTATCTATGAAAATTTTAATGATACTACTCAAAAATATAGGAAGAACCATACATAAAGAGACTTTTTATGATGTTATGAAAAGACCAAGCGATACGGCTCTTAGAGTTCAGATAAACAAGATAAAAACCGAACTAAATCTAAATATTACAAATATAAGAAGTATAGGATACAGACTTGAAAAGTTATGAAAAAGAGTCATTTGTAAAAATATTTATTATTTTTTTTGGTATTTTGTTTTTAATGAGTGGGATAATTGCCTATTTGTATTATAAAGAAGAAGTATCATCTTTAAACAATATACTGCTTTATGAGATGAGGGAATATAATTTTAATTTTAAGGGAAAAAAATTTGATGCTACTATAGTTAAAAATATAAAAAATAATAAGATTGATATTTTACAAACAGATGATAAAGAAGTATTTGCACTTTTTAGAATTCCTCGGGAAAAGAAAAATTTTTTAAAAATTATATATCCGTTGAAAAAATACGAAAATGATATAAACAAGATTCGCTATAAAGTATTTATGATATTTTTTATAGTAGTATTTTTTTTATTGTTGCTGTCTGTAGCTTATGCTTTGTATGCACTTGCCCCTATGAAAAAAGCAATCAGTTTGGTAGAAAATTTTTTAAAAGATATTATACATGATATTAATACCCCGATAACAACAATACTGCTAAATACAAAATTTTTAAAAAACAAGTACTCTTTAAATGAATTGGACAGGATTGAAACAAGTGCGAAAAACATACTCTCTTTATATAAAAATTTTGAAATGGATACAAAAGAGTTTCATCCGGAGTTTAAAAATACAAATATTTATGAATTGATAAAAAAAAGAGTAATTTATTTTAAACAACTTTATCCGCATATTGATATAAAAGTTGAAGGAGTGGAAAATATTTATAAAACTGATGAAAATGCTTTTGTCAGAATTATAGATAATCTTATATCAAATGCCTGCAAATATGCCTCTGTTAAAAATCCAAAAATTAATATTGCTATAAAGAAAAAATATATTCTTATAGAAGATAACGGTATTGGTATTGAAAATATATCAAAAGCTTTCGGCAGGTTTTATAAAGAACATGATAATGGTATCGGCATAGGTTTAAATATAGTTAAAAATTTTTGTGATACTTTAAATATAGGCATAGAAATCAAAAGTCAAAAAAATATAGGGACAATTGTCAAACTAACACTTAACTAACAATGATATTTTATACTTTCATTACAAAAATACAAAACAAGGAGTAAGAAATGAAAGTAAAAAATATACTTTTATCATTGGTGGTTTTAGGTTATATTGGTGCAAATGCTGCCGATACAACAGCTAACACAAATAACAATTTGGATAGTTCTGCAAATGCAAATAAAGATAAAGCATCTACCTCTTCAACCTCAACCGGTTCTGCAAATTCAAATCTATCTTCACAAAGCATAGATCAGCTTATTGCCAAAATGCAACAAGTTAAAGCTGAAGAAAGATATAAATATATGAATGCGATAAAGACAAAATTAAGTTCTATAAATGCTAAAAACAGAGCATCCAAAATTGCTTTAATGCAAAAACATATAGAAAATAAAAAAGCACAGATGCAATCAAAAATGGAGGAAAATGCAAAAAATACTCATAGTAGAGTCCATGGTATGAAAGATAAATCCATAAATACACAAGAGCATTTAAATGCAATGAGCCATAGTAGCAATTTTGGTGAAATGGGAGGAGCAGCAGGAATGGGCGGAGGATCCGCAGGTGGTATAGGTGGAACAGACGGCATGGGTGGTGGTGCTGATGGCATGGGCGGCATGGGCGGCATGGGCGGTGGTGCTGGCGGTGGTGCTGGCGGTGGTTCGTGGTAAAACTTGGCAGGAGTGTAGATATGATAAAATTTTTTATATCATTATTTTTTACTATATCATTAACAATGCTATTTATAGGCTGTGCTACCACAGGAAATATATCAATGGATAATGACAAGGACGGAGTAGCGGATTATATGGATATATGTCCAAAAACACCGCCTTTGGCTCTGGTTGATAAATATGGATGTGCATTAGATAGCGATAAAGACGGAGTTATAGATTTGTATGACAAATGTCCGAATACCCCTATAACTTATCTTGTAAATAAAAACGGATGTGCCGTAAAAAAGATAAAATAAGTTTACTGTTTGTTTACCTCCTTGTTTTATAATTTCAAAAAAACAGGGAGGTAATATAATGAGAGATAAGATTTTGATATTGCTGTCAGTAGTTTTGATAATAGCAGTTTCAATTGAAGGGTATTATTTATATGAAATGAATCATAAATTAAATTCAAAAGAATCTTACTATAAACCTGTTGTAAAACAAAATCCGGTAAAAACTGCCAATTCAAAAAATATGCAAAACAATACAAAAGTTCAGACAGGTGGTATTGATCCTTTTAAGCAATTTGTACTAAGCAATAATCTTAAGCTAAATCCTTTCAAAGAATTTCAAAAAATGCAAGAAGAAATGAACAGAGTTTTTGGTTCTTTTAATGCCAGATTTTCAAATGATCCTGATTTTGATAAATTTTTTAAGGATTTTACTGTTTCGCCATCATTGGATATGAAAGATATGGGCGATAAATATGTTATCAATATAAATATACCGGGCTCCAAAGAAAACAGTGTAAAAGTAAGTGTAAAAAATCATATTCTTAAAGTTGAAGCAAAAACCACAAACCAAATCAATAAAAAAGACTCTCATTTTATACAACAAGAAAGATTTGTAGGTAATTTTGAAAGAGAAATTACTCTGCCGGCTAATGCGGATGAAAATTCTCTAAAAACCAAGTATGTAAATGGAGTTTTGGTTATTACACTTAAGAAAAAATAAGAATTTAAGTCAAAACAAAGTAAAATACTCCTTTAAGTATCCCGTTTGCGGGTTGCTTGTGTTAGCTTGATACTAACATAAGGAGTATTTTATGAAAATGTTTACTGTTGAAAATGGATATTTGGTTGAAGAAAAAGTTGATGTGTTGGATTTGGATAAACCTATACATCAAGTTTTTTTTACCCATGTATCAAATCAGGAGTTGAAAACCTGGTTATTCGATAATGATTTTCCGGAACAAATTATTGAAGATATAATGAGTGAGGATCAAACTCCGGTATTTGATATTATTCCGAACGGTGATGTAACAATACTTAAGCATTTAAATTTTTCCGGTGAAGAATACTTGGATTTTGATACGGCAAATATAGCTATCATTAAGATAAAAAATAAACTTATTATAGCTTGTGATGAAGATGAGGCGGTTGTTGAAATAGCAAAAAAATTTGAAAGAAGAATGAAGCTACATAAAGCTGATATAATTTTTGAAATATATACTGTTATTGATATTATCATGGATAACTCTATCTTTATGTCTGATATTATTGATACAAGTCTTGAAGAGCTCGAAGATCAAATTATGAATGAAAGTATAAATGAAAAATTAATTCAAGAGAAAATATATTATGCAAGAAGGACATTGAACAGACTTGTAAAACTTTTTGTTCAAGAAAGTGATGTAGTAAACAAGGCTTTTAGTGCTGTATCAATAGCAAAGAAGAAAAAATTAAAATACGAAATATCCGATTTGAAAGAGCATATATTGTTTCTTGTAAAAGAAAACAGGACTTTGCTTGATAGAACAGGATATCTTTTAAACTTTCATATGGGTATCATGTCAAACAGAATGAATGCCGCAATGCAAAGGCTTACAGCTATAACTATTATATTTTTGCCACTTACTTTTATAGTGGGAAATTATGGTATGAATTTTGAGTATATGCCCGAACTTCACTGGAAGTACGGATATCTTTTTGCTACTTTACTCAATGTTAGTGTTGCTATAGGAATATATAGCTGGTTAAAAAAGAAAAAATGGTTATAAAGGGATAAGATAATGGATATGGAACACAAAGAGATAGATTCACTAAAAAATGAAATAAAAAAAGAGTTAAAACTTATATATAATGCAAATATGGAAGCAAGCGGACTGGATATACCGGAAAGAAATGATGATGAAATGTCAAAGTTGATACTTGAAGCTATGCAAAAGGCTTTAGATGAACTTAAAAAAGAGGTATAGTCTATATCAATTAATTGATAATTAATATCATTATTGTATAATCACAACTAATTTTTTAGATAAGGTGTGATTATGAGAAAAGTTTTAATACTTGGCGGTGGTTTTGCAGGTGTGGAGTCTGCTATATATTTGAGAAAATATGGTTTTGATGTTACACTTGTAAGCAACAGGGATTATTTTTATATATTTCCCATATCTATTTGGATACCTACTTCGGAAATTGATTTTAATGATGCGAAAGTGCCTTTAAAAGAACTTCAAAAAGTACATGGATTTGAACTTGTTATAGATGAGGTTGTATCTATAAAATCGCTTGAAAAAAAAGTGTACTGTAAAAAACATGAATTTAAATATGAATATCTTGTTGTGGCACTTGGCAATCAAAAAATGAAACACAAGGGCATAGAACATACACTTTCTATTTGTGCAGACCCGAAAGAGAGCATAAAAATAAAAGAGAGATTAGATGAACTTATAAAAAAAGGAAGTGGTACCATATCCATGGGTTTTGGAGGCAATCCGAAAGATGCCAGCAATGTCAGAGGCGGTCCTGCTTATGAGTTGCTTTTTAATGTACATAACAAATTAAAAAAACTTGGAATTAGAGATAATTTTAAATTAAACTTTTTTGCACCTATGAAACAACCGGGCAGCAGAATGGGTCCAAAAGCTTTGAAAATGATGGATATATTTTTTAAAAAATTAAATATCGAATCTTACACCGGTAAAAAAATTAAAGAATTTACAAAAGACGGAATCGTTTTTGAAGATGATTCTTTTTTACAGAGTGATCTTACTATGTTTGTGCCGGCCGGTAACGGACATAAGGTTTTTGAAAATTCTGATTTGCCTTTAAATCAAGCAGGATTGGTAAATATCAACAATTATTGCGAAGTAAAACATGATTATTATGAGTCTCCTGATGAGTATAAAGTTTTTGCCATAGGCGATAGTGCAGCTTTACAGGGTCCGGATTGGAGAGCGAAACAGGGTCATATCGCAGAAGTTATGGCAAGAAATATTGCTTACAATATTAATGCTATAGAAAACGGCAAGATTGGCAGAAAAAGTTATTCTTGTCATATCAATATCTTGTGTATTATGGATAGCGGAGACGGGGCGGCTTTTGTTTATAGAAATGATGAAAAAGCCATAATGATACCTATGCCTTTAATCGGTCATTGGATTAAGAAGGGATGGGGATGGTACTGTAAAAATTCAAAATTAAACAAAATACCAAGAATCCCCGGGCTTTAAGTGCTATTTATCATTTTTAAAATCTAATTTTGATATAATAAATTCTCTTGTAAACTATGGATATTTTCAGAGGATTCAAGTTTCTGTAAATAAACAGACAAAAGGAAAATAATGACACTTAAAAAGATAAAAACAAAAGAGGACTTTGCCAATTTTGTAGAAAACTTTCAAAATAAAAATGGATATAGAGATCCTGTAGGTTTTGGAATCGCCGCGGTTGACAGAGGACAGATAAACAGAGATAAAATTTTACAAGCTACTTATCCTGTTGTAAATTGGAGAGAAAATTATGGAAGTGCCGCTATATTTTTGGCAGCCATAAAAGAGTGTGGGGAAGATTTGGATTTTTCTCAAAGTGAATTGGTTTTTGATATAAATAAAAAATTTATAAAAAAAGCTTTAAAGGGATTTGCTCCGTATGAAGAAGAGGCTAAAGGCAATGACCATAAAAATGTACAGGTTGTTAAATATCTCTCTTGTATTTTGGAAGATGAAAATGTAGATAGTGATGATTATAAAGCCGTTTTTGTATTTGAAGATGACTCTCCCAAAAGTGTAGAGACAGTTTATCTCAAACTTTATGCTCTTTCTCTTGGAAAAGCTGAATTAAGAAGTGTTAATTTAAACGGAGCTTTTGGAATATTGCACAATGTTGCATGGAGCGGTAATACTCCGATAGAACTTGATTGGTTAAGAGAAAACGAAATAGCTTTAAAACTTGAGGGAGAATACCCTGTAATAGACAGTGTTGATAAATTTCCAAGATTTTTACAACATATAATTCCGGCAGACAATACAAGAATACTTGATAGTTCAAAAGTAAGGATGGGAGCTCAGCTTGCAGCAGGTACTACGGTAATGCCGGGTGCTAGTTATATAAACTTTAATGCGGGAACTTTGGGACCTGTTATGGTTGAGGGTCGTATCAGTTCAAGTGCGGTTGTGGGAAGCGGAAGTGATGTAGGCGGAGGAGCGAGTATCCTTGGGGTGCTTAGCGGAACAAACGGAAATCCGGTAAGCATAGGAGAAAATACACTTCTTGGAGCCAATTCGGTTACAGGTATCCCTTTAGGAGATGGTTGTATAGTTGATGCCGGTATTGCTATCCTTGAAGGCACTAAAGTGTCTATTGATGATATAAATATAGATAAAATCAATGAAATAAATAGTAAAAAAATAGAAAAAAAGGGTATGTATAAAGGTGTTGAATTGGCCGGACTTAGCGGACTTCATTTTAGACAGGACAGTACCAACGGTAAAATAAAAGCTTTTAAAAGCAATCGTGAAGTAAAACTAAATAAAGAGCTTCATTAATGCTTAGAGCTATAAATATTACTCAAAGATACGGAAGCAGAGTACTTTTTGAAAATGTTTCTTTGGAACTTGCAAAAGGTAAAAGATACGGATTAATCGGAGCCAATGGTGCAGGAAAGACTACATTTTTAAAAATCTTGTCAGGTGAAATTGAGCCTACAAGCGGAGAGATAGTCATAGATAATGGTCTTAAAGTAGGAATACTCGGACAAAATCAGTTTGCTTTTGAAAATTTTACTTTAAAAGATGCGGTACTTTATGGTAACAAAAGGCTTTATGAGGCTGTAAAAGAAAAAGAGAAGCTGTATAATGAAGGGAATTTTGAAGACGATAAGATAAATAACAGACTAAGTGAGCTTGAGATAATTTGTGCCGAAGAAGATCCGATGTATGAGTGTGATATAGTTATACAAAAGATACTTGAAGAGCTTGGTTTTGATGAATCAATTCACAATGACAAAGTAAGCACCCTAAAAGGGGGAGATAGATTTAAAATACTCTTAGCACAGGTTCTTTTTCCAAAGCCGGATATTCTTTTTCTTGATGAGCCTACGAATAATTTGGATTTGTCCTCTATATCATGGCTTGAAGAAAAATTAAAAAGGCATGAGGGAACATTGGTTGTTATCTCTCATGACAGGCACTTTCTAAATAGTGTAGTTACACATATACTTGATGTTGATTATAAAAAAATTAGAGAATTTACAGGAAATTATGATGAGTGGTATATAGCTTCGGAACTTATTCAAAAACAAGCTGAGGCAGAAAGAAGTAAAAAGCTAAAGGAAAAAGAAGAATTAGAAAGTTTCATCAGAAGATTTTCGGCAAATGCCTCAAAAGCAAAACAGGCAACAAGCAGACAAAAACAGCTTGAGAAACTCAATATCGAGAATCTTCAAACAAGTTCAAGAAGAGAACCAAGTATAGTTTTTAAGCAAAAAAGAGAGATAGGAAATGAAGCCCTTGAAATAGAAAATATATCAAAATCGTATGGAAATTTACAAGTTTTGAAAAATTTATCATTAAAATTTGAAAAAGGTGAAAAAATTGCTGTTATCGGAAGAAACGGTATAGGAAAAACTACATTATGTAAAATTTTAACAGGAGAATTAAAACCTGATAACGGACGGGTAAAATGGGGTGCGACAGTAGAGTATAGTTATTTTCCTCAAGATACCACTGATAGAATCAAAGGAAATGAAACTCTTTATGAATGGCTTGAAAATTTTGATAGAAAAAGAGACAGAGGCGAGATAAGAAGTTGTCTTGGCAGAATGCTTTTTAGCGGAGAAGAGCAACAAAAAAGCATACAAGATATAAGCGGTGGCGAAAAACACAGAATGATGATAAGCAAAATAATGCTTGACGAGGGTAACTTTCTCATTTTTGACGAGCCTACAAATCACCTTGATTTAGAAGCCATTATAGCTCTTGGCGAAGCTTTTAGAAAATTTGAGGGAACTGTTATATGTGTAAGCCACGACAGAGAACTTATTGACGCATATGCCAATAGAATTATCGAATTAAAACCAAACAATAAAATAATTGATTTTAAGGGAAGTTACGAAGAGTATATAGAAAAAGAAAAGTAATGCTGCAATTAAAAAGTATAGAAGGATTTGATAATTTAAGCAGCAGTTTAATTGATGAAATAAACAGGATGGGAAAAATTAAAATTTATCCTCAAAACACACCTGCTATGGATAGTGATGATACAATGAAATACTTTTATATTATGATAAAAGGGCTTGTAAAAGTATTTCAATACAACCCTTCTAAGAATAAAGAACAAACTTTGTATCTGCTTGAAAGAAAAGATTTTTTTGATGTCTTGAGCGTACTTGATGAAAAACCCCATGAAGTTTATACATTGGCACTTCAGACAAGTCATGTATTAGAGCTCCCAATACAAAAAGTAAGAGAATGGATTTATACAAACCCTGCTTTCAATAAGGCATTTTTTCCTTATCTTTCAAAGCAATTCAGACAAGTTGAGGAACTTGCAGTTGATCTTTCGCTGTATGATACTTCAACAAGGCTGATTAAATTATTGATAAAAAATATAAACAATACCTCTAAAAATATGCCTCTTTTGCATAAACTTTCTCATGAAGATATAGCATCACTGATCGGTACTGCAAGACAAGTTGTAAACAGGCAACTCCAAGAATTAAAAAAAGAGGGTATTATAAATATAAAAAGAAAAAAAATAACACTTGAAAATATCAGTAAACTTTTAGACAAAGTAAAGCAGTAACAGTAGAAAAAAGGATAGCGAAGTGAAAAAGATATCTTTGGTATTAAGTAGTGGCGGTGCAAGAGGATATGCACATATAGCAGCAATTGAAGAGTTGATAAAAGCCGGATATGAGATAAAATCTATCAGCGGTTCATCTATGGGTGCACTTATAGGCGGTCTTTATGCTTGCGGTAAAATGGATGAGTATAAAAAATGGGTAATGTCATTGAAATTTATTGATATTGCAAAATTGCTTGATTTTACTTTTAAAGGAGATGGCTTCATAGGTGGCAATAAAGTATTTGAAGTAATTGAAGAAATGATTTCAGATGTAAAAATTGAGGATTTGCCTATCTCATATACAGCAGTTGCAACTGATATTATAGAGCAAAAGGAAGTATGGTTTCAAAAAGGAAAACTTTTAGATGCTATAAGAGCTTCTATCGCTATTCCAACCGTTTTTACTCCTAAAAAAATCAGAGATAAATATTTTGTAGATGGCTCGGTTTTAAATCCTTTGCCTATTGCTCCAACTATATCTGATGATACCGATATGATTGTAGCGGTTAATGTCAATGCAAGAAGTAAGCATGCTCATCTTGCAAATAAAAAGATTGTTAAGAAAATAGAAAAAAATGATAAAAATTTTTTAAATAAATTTGAAAATAAAATTGGTACTTTAATACAGAAGAAAAAAATAAATACTATACAAGATATGGGCATATTAAACATTATGACCAGAAGCATAGATACTATGCAAAAAATTCTTACCGAATACAAAATAGCAGGGTATTCTCCTGATCTTATTATAAATATCCCCGGAAATTTATTTGATTTTTATGAATTTCATAAAGCAGAAGAGATAATGGAGTATGCCAGGGTAATTATAAGAGAGAAATACTTAACCATAAACAATTCAAATCAATAAAAAATAATTCTTTACAAATGTCACTTTAGTTGCAGAACAATTTAGTAAAATTGACTAAAATTCCTTTATAAAATTTATAAATACTTCTAAGATAAAGGATTGAAAATGGCATTTGTAAAATTTGAATTTGACCAAGATATTCTTAAAAAATTCAGCAAATACGGAATCATTGCAGGAATATTGATGATGCTTATAGGATTGGCCGGTATCTTTTTGCCACCTATAATGTCTGTTGCAGTAGTTACATTTATGGCATGGATGTTTATGTTTAGTGCATTTGTACAAGGTTATAATACTTGGAAAAATTACAGAAAATCATTTGTTGCATGGCTAAAGCCGATACTTTCACTATTGGTTGCCATAGTGTTTTTAATTTTTCCAATACAGGGAATTGCGGTAGTCGGGATACTTTTGGCAACTTATTTGCTGATTGATGCATATAGTTCTATAGCATTTGGTTTTGAATACAAACCAAACAGAGGATGGTGGATGATGATACTAAATGGTATTTTTTCTATCATTTTAGCAATTATTCTCCTGATGGGTTGGCCTTTTAGCTCTGTAATTCTTGTTGGTCTTTTTGTAGGAGTCAGTCTGTTTTTTGACGGAGTTGCTCTTTTGACTTTTGCAATAGGAACAAAAAATATAAATAATGAAACAAAAGAAAATAACAAAAGTGAGAAGGAGTAGAAAATGGCAGTAATAGGTGTACATAAAATAGAAAAATTGTTCAAAGAGGTTGCATCTTTTGGACTTGATAAAAGTAAAGTAAAAGAGATAAGTGATATCATAGACGATAAGCTTTATGATTTGCTTGTGGTTGCACAGGAAAATGCAAAATACAACAACAGAGATATTGTTTGGTATAGTGATATACCTTTAACCAAAGCATTTAAAGAATCAATGATTAAATTTGAAGAATTAGAAGAAGAGTTGGAATTAGAGCAGATTTTGGAATATATAGCCGGTTTGCCAAGTTTGAGATATGAACTTGAAATTCAAGCGGAACAGAAATTGCCTTTGATAGCAGGAACTTTACTATATATCACAGCTCTTATAGCAAAAGAATTTTCCCAAAAAGACAAATCGCTCTCTTCGGAAGATTTGAAAAAAACTGTAAATATACTAAATCTTATGATATAAAGTCATCTTTTGATGGCTTTATATCGCATTTATTTGTAAAAATTAAAAATTTTTATAGCGGTTGATAAGCCATGTAGGGAGATTTTTTATCTATTATGCCGGTACACAATTCAAAAGTAAATGTTTTGTTTTTATCATTTAGATACACTATAACTCCGAACTGTTTAACAAGTAAAAATTATTTTTTTCTTTATGGTATATCGATACCACAATACTATCAAAACTTTTGACAGCTTCCCGTTTTTTTTGTTTTTTATTTATAATGTATTAAGAGGTTTTTCTTGAAAATTCGTAACAATAAAATCATTATCATTCGTCGTACTGCTCTTCATCTTTTTCACCTCTTTTTCTTGGATATATAAGTATGGGTGAACCTTCAAAATCAAAATGTTCTCTTATTGTGTTAACAAGATATCTTTTATAACTAAAATGAAGAGATTTTGGTCTATTCATCACAAGAGCTATCTTAGGCGGTCTTATATCAAACTGTGTAGCAAAATAAATCTTTACAATCTTTCCCATATCCGAAGGTAAATGATGTTTTGAATTTGCAAATTTTATAAGTTCGTTTAATTTTCCTGTCGGTATTCTTCTCGAATAATTTTCATAAACTCTAAGTATCATATCATTTATCTTGTGAACTCTTTTTTTTGAAAGAGCTGAAACAGTAATAATCGGTGTATAGCCAAGAAATTTAAATCTGTATTTTACATCTTCAACTACTTTTTTATACTCATCTCTTGCTTTGTCCCATTTGTTTAGTATAATGATTGAACCAAGGGAAAATTTATCTACCAGACTTGCAATTCTCTCATCAAGTTCTTTAAATTCTTCACTTGCATCTAAAACAATAAGTGCAATATCAGCATTTTCAAGCATTTTTTGAGTTCGGTTTAGTGCATATCTCTCTATACCTTCTATCTTTCCTCGTTTTCTGATGCCTGCTGTATCTACAAAAGTAATAAATTTATCCTTATATGGCAAAACTTCATCAACAGGGTCTATGGTTGTTCCTGCAATTGAACTTACAACAGCTCTTTCTTCACCCAAGAGTGAATTTAAAAGCGAACTTTTACCTACATTTACTCGACCTACGATTGCTACTTTTATGTCATTTGAGTCATTTTCAAGTTTGTCTTCAATGCCTTTTTCGCTCTCTTGCAGAAAATCCTCCAATGCCATATCCGTATCTTGAGTAATTTTTAACTCTTTTTCATTTGGCAATCTTTTGTAAAGCCAACTAAGAAGAGGAGTAATGCCACGATTGTGTGAAACGGAGATGGGAAATATATCTTTTGCTCCAAAACTCTGATACTCCCATACTATTTCATTCATTTTATCATTGTCTATCTTGTTTATAATCAAGGCGGTATCTTTGCCCAGTTTTAATATTTCATAAAATATCTTCTTGTCTTTATCGTTTGGCAACATTTTGCCATCAACCAAAAATAAAACTATATCTGCATTTTGAGCACTTTTTATAGATTTGGCTTTGACAGCTTCAAACATTTCATTGCTTTCGTCAAGTCCACCCGTATCAACCAAAAGTGCTTTTTTGTCATCAATTTCAAACTCTACTTTTTTTATATCCCTTGTAGTGCCGCTGATATCTGAAGTAATGGCTATTCTTTGGCCGACAAGACGATTAAAAAGAGAGCTTTTGCCGACATTGGGTTTTCCTATGAGTGCTATGGTTTTCATTGATTTTCTACTTTGTTTATTTTTTCTATGTATATTGATTGACTTGGAAAAGCAAAAGAGCTTCCGTTTTCTTCTACTATTTTCATAATTTGAAGATATATATCTTCTTTAGTTTCAAGATATTCACCCCATACGGCACTGTTGACAAAAGTGTATATAAAGATACCAAGTGCGCTGTCTCCAAATTCATCAAATCTTACAAGCAGAGTTTGATCTTTGGCGATTTTAGGATGGTTTTTAAGCATTTGTTCTATCTGTTTTGCTATATTTTGCACTACTGAACCGGGAGTATCATAAGTTAGTCCTATCCTTAGCTTTATGCGTCTTTGTCCTCTTCTTGAAAAGTTTTCTATGGGGGAATTTGCTATAGTTTGATTCGGTACAACTATAAGACTTTTTTCAAATGACCTTATTTTTGTAGTTCTTAATCCTATATCTTCGACTGTTCCTTCAACGCCTCCTGCTTTTACCCAGTCACCTATTTTGAGTGATTGATCGGCTAAAAGCGTCAACCCTCCGAAAAGATTTGCCGCCGTATCTTTTGCCGCCAAAGCAAATGCCAAACCACCGATACCAAGAGATGCGATAAATGCACTGACATTTATGCCCCAGTCTTGAAGTATCGCAACAAGTCCTACTGCAACTATAAAAATTTTTATAGTTTTTATGAAGAAATTTCCAATTTCTTTGTATAATTCGGCTCCAAATTTTTTTGAAAATTTATATATGTAAGTATCAAAAACTATAACCAACTCATAAAGCATCCAAAATATGATAAAAGTTATCATAGTTTTTATAATATGATATATCAGTGCATTATCGATATCAAGAATTATGGCAAAAAAGTAAAAGCCGGCAACAACAAAAGAAAATCTAAGAGGCCCTTTTATAATAGAAAATACTTTGTCATCAATATCTGTTTTTGTTTTTTCAGTAAATTTTTTAAAAGTCTTTAAAAGAGTAAGTGTAAAAACTTTTCTCAAAAAAATAAAAAATAAAAAAATAAAAATAGCCAAAGCAATTTTATATAGCGGTATTTCAAAAAATGTTATATTTATAAAATTTATGATTTTTTCCAAGCCTGTTTCCTTGTAACTTACTATTTATATTTTAGCAAAATAGTAATTAAAGTTTTATTTAGTCCGAATTATTCGATTTTTTATGTAGGTTTATCAGATTTTGTATCAAAAATTATACCATACCTACAATCCCGCCTGTTATAACCAAAATAAGACCTATAAGATAAACAGGCAATAACTTTTCTCCGAAAAATAGTACAAGATATATGCTTGAAATTATAGGAGTTAAAAAAATAAAGAGTGCCAAAAAAGAAGCTTTTGTATTTTTTAATGCTTTTATCCAGAAAAAGTATGATATACCGTTTACAAAAAGACCGTTTATGATGATAGAAAACCAACTTTTCAATGAAGGAAATGTAAGGTTTGAAAATATCATCATTGTAACAAAAGATAAAATTGTCGCTGTTAAAAAGTATACGGTGTTTAAGATTAAAGCATTTATAGTGATTTTTTTGCTTAAAATTGAAAAAAGAGCAAAAACTATAGCGGCAAGCAAAATTAGAATATCCACTTTAAAGTTTTGAAAATGTATTTGAGTAAAATTACCTTTTGATAAAACTATAAAAACTCCTAAAAATCCAAGCAGAACAGCAACTATCCTTTTTTTAGTTATTTTCTCATTTAGTATGATTGCGGAAAACAAAATGATAAATACGGGCCAACTGTATTGAATGACTAAAACTTCCAAACCTTTGGTGTTTTTATATCCGAAATACAGAAGAATATAATACAAATAAGTTCCAAGGAAACCAAGAAATATAGATTTTGCATACTCTAAAGATTTTAATTTGTAAAAAACTTTGTAATCTTCGGTTAAAAAGGATAGTATTAAAAACAGTATAAAAGATATCAAACTTGAAAAAAATAAAAATTGATAATTGTCAAGATTGGTTTGTCCTAACTTTGAAACTATCGGTATGAGTGCCCATAGTTGTACACATAGTAAAACATAAATTATAGCTTTGGTTTTTGCTTTAAGTAACAATTTTATTCTCTTTTTTTGATACAATTACACATAAATTTATAACTAACTATATGACAAGGAGAAAAAAGATTATATGAAAATTCTTTTAACTATTTTAACTATTTTGACCTTTTTAAATGCTAAAACCGTTATTGCAACTTATAAAGTAGGTTTTGGAATTTTTGGCAAAATAGGAACCGCACAAGCGATTTTACATATAGATAACAATGAACATTATACAGTTTCCATAGAAGCAAAAGCTACAGGTTTTGCAAAAGTTTTAAGCGGCGGCAGAGTTGAAGAGTATAAAAGTGAAGGCAGAGTAGTCAATGGAGTTTTGGTGCCTGATAAATATGTAGGTATTACAAAAACTTCTTCAAAAATAAGAAAGAAGCTTTATATCTTTAATCATAAAGCCAAAAAGATAAAAATGATAAAAATTACCACAAAAGATGCAAAGACAACAAAATCACAAGAATATATAAAATACTATGCTGTTGATGATATACTCTCACTCTTTTTTAATATAAAAAAATATCTTGATAATTTTAAATTTAAGGGTAAAAAGATACTGTATGCAGTCGGAGCAAACAAAAAAGACGGAAGAGTTGATTTGATTGTTCCGACAGGAAAATCTCTTAAAGATTTAAAAAGTAATCTTGGCAGAAAGGATGGTCATTTTCTGATAGTTTTCATCAACCAAAAGATTTTTGCAAGCAAGAGGGGAGAACTTTTTTTAGATATAGACAATAAAGGATTTTGTGCCAAAGCACTTTTAAAGGATGTGATACTTTTCGGAGATATTACAGGGGAACTTATAAGTTTAAAAGTTAAGAATAATTAATGAATAACAATATAAAACAAGGTGTTATTTATATGCTTTTTGCCTCTTTTTGTTTTGCCGTGATGGGCGGCTTTGCGAAAGAGTTGTCAAATGATATGAGTGCAGTTGAAGTGGTATTTTTTAGAAATGTATTCGGAGTAATATTTTTGCTCGGAACTTTTTTAAAGTATCCTTTATCGCAAAAAGGTGGAAAATTTTGGCTTTTGCTTTTTAGAGGTTTTATGGGGTTTTTAGCACTTCTTGCTTTCTTTTACAATATTGCACATATTACACTTGCCGAAGCTATGACATATTCAAGACTATCGCCGGTATTTACTGCTTTATTTGCTTTTGTATTTTTAAAAGAAAAACTGTATAAAACAGGATGGGTCGGGGTGATTGTAGGTTTTGCAGGTATAGTTTTTATAACCAGACCGGAAGGTATTTACGATTTTGACAAGTATGATTTGCTTGGTATTTTCAGCGGTCTTGGAGCAGCATTGGCATATACTGCTGTTAGAGAATTAAGAGAGTATTATGACACAAGAAGTATAGTTTTGTCTTTTATGATTATCGGAACTATCGGTCCTGTTGTATTGATGATAATAGGCTCTTTTTTTTCTCCGAAAGATTTGGATTATCTTTTTGCAAAATTTATTGTCCCTGTACCAAGTGACTGGATATGGATAATTTTTCTTGGTTTTAGTGCAACTTTGGCTCAAGTTTATATGACAAAAGCTTATGCATCTGCCAAAGCCGGAATTGTAGGAGCTATTAGTTATTCAAATATTGTATTTTCTATTATTATAGGAGCATTCTTAGGAGATAAGTATCCTGATTTTTATACTATGTTTGGCATAATACTTATCATTTTAGCCGGAATTATGGTAAGTACCCAACCAAAAGATATTAAAACTCTACATTAAGGGTAAATTAGGTATTTATAACGGGCTTTTAAAAATATTTGTATTGTAATTTTATCAATTTTTAGATATAATCCCGAACTTTTTAAGAATATAAAAGGATCGAAAAATGCCAAAAGGTGTATTTGCTTTTAGTGTATTGCTGTTTGTGATTTTGATTGTAGCATCAAATTATCTTGTGCAGTTTCCTATCAATAAATGGTTAACTTACGGTGCTATAACTTATCCTATAACATTTTTAATGACTGACATACTTGGTGAAAGATATGAGAAAAAAGAAGTTATCAAAGTTGTCAAATATGGAATTTTACTTGCTGTCATACCGACATTGATGATGTCTAATTGGAGAATAGCTCTTGCTTCTATAGCGACATTCAGTATAGTTCAACTTATGGATGTTCATATATTTCACACACTAAAAGAGAAGCTTGAAAAACTATGGTGGCTAAGAAATAATGCAAGCACGATGACCAGTCAGTTTTTTGATACTGTTTTATTTTTTACATTGGCATTTAGTTTTGTAATGCCGTTTGACAAGATAATACATTTGATAATAGGCGATTATAGTGTAAAACTTATTATTGCTTTGCTTGATACCCCCGTATTTTATCTGTTGGCTATAAGGCTGTTTAAGAAAAAACCGGCAAGAGAAATGGTATGAAAACTTTAAAACTTGGTATTCCGAAAGGAAGTTTGCAAGATGCAACAATTAGTATATTTAAGCAAGCAGGATATGATATTACCGTAAGATCAAGAAACTATTATCCAAGTATAGATGATAACGAAATAGAATGTATGCTGATCCGTGCCCAGGAAATGGCAAGATATGTAGAAGGAGGCCAGCTTGACTGCGGACTTACGGGACTTGACTGGATAAAAGAAAACAGAGCTGATGTTGTTGATGTAACGGAGCTTATATATGCAAAAACAAGTTTTAGACCTATAAAATGGGTTTTGGCGGTCAAGGAAGATTCTAAGATAAAAAGTGTAAAGGACCTTGAAGGAAAAACCATAGCTACTGAAGTAGTCAATCTTACAAAAGATTATCTTGCATTTCATGGAGTAAATGCCAAGGTTGAATTTAGCTGGGGAACCACAGAGGTAAAAGTTCCGGATCTTGCTGATGCTATAGTAGAGATAACCGAAACCGGTTCAAGCATAAGAGCAAACAATTTAAAAATTATTGATACCGTTTTGGAAACCACTACAAGATTTATAGCCAATAAAGAAGCTTATAAAGATCCGTTTAAGCGAAAGAAGATGGAAAATATCATTCTTATGCTAAAATCTGTCATAGATGCCATACCCAAGACTTGTGTAATGATGAATGCCCCGAAAGAAAATCTTGACGAAATTTTAAAGGTTTTACCATCGTCAAATCCTACAATATCAGATCTTGCCAAAGGTGAGTGGGTTGATGTTATGGCTATAATGGATAAAAAAGTTTTAAGAGATGTAGTTCCAAAGCTAAAAAGCTTAGGAGCAAAAGCCATAGCCGAACTTCCTATAAATAAAATCATTGAATGATGCATTTTTAAAAAAATTATATGTAAAATAGAATTTTCTTATTGCGGATAAAATCCTTTTATTGATATGCTTGGTACAGTCTTTATTGCAAGAAATGCAAAGAATATTTAACTCTCTTTGAAATACTTCACAAAAACTAAATAAACTTTTTGATATAATTTTTCTGCAACATAAATAAAGGATGTTTATATGATATTGATTGCCGGACCGTGTGTTATAGAAAGTAGGGAAAATCTTTTTAAAATTGCTGAGAGATTAAGAGAGTACCATGAAAACAAGAAGATAGATTTTTATTTTAAAGCTTCTTTTGACAAAGCCAACAGAACCAGCCTCGAGAGCTTTAGAGGTCCCGGATTGCAAGAGGGGTTGAATATATTGAAAGAAGTACAAGATAAATTCGGCTATAAACTTTTGACTGATGTGCATGAATGTTGGCAGGTTGAAGAAGTGGCAAAAGTTGTAGATGTACTTCAGATACCCGCATTTTTATGCCGTCAGACCGATTTGCTTGTCAGTGCGGCCAAGACGGATAAAGTTGTCAATATCAAAAAAGGCCAATTTATGAATCCTGAAGATATGGCTTACTCCGTAGGCAAAGTTTTAAAAACCAGAGGGGTTAATAAGATAAGTTATGAAACTTCGAAAGAAGCAAATGTTTGGCTTACCGAGAGAGGGAGCAGTTTTGGATATGGTAATTTGGTAGTCGATATGAGAAGTCTTTCCATAATGAGAAAGTTTGCTCCTGTAATCTTTGATGCTACCCACTCAGTACAGATGCCGGGCGGTGCAGGAGGTAAAAGCGGAGGCAAAAGAGAGTTTGTTGCACCTTTAAGCAGGGCGGCTGCTGCGGTTGGAGTTGACGGCTTTTTCTTTGAAACTCATTTTGATCCCTCTGTTGCATTAAGTGATGGGGCGAATATGCTAAAACTTGAAGATCTTAAAAAGTGTATCAAAGATATATTTGCCATAAAAGAAGCATTGACAAGTTAAGGATATATCTAATAACCTATATAGTCCATAGCGAGAGAAAAGTGATAACCTGTGTTATAAAAAAGGACAGTAAAAAATTCAAATATAAAATATAGAGGTAATGGTATGGGAAAAAAGATAAATTTTGACAAAAAAGTAAATCGAGCAGGAAGTGATAGCATAAAGTATGCAAATTTAACCAAAAGATATGGTAGTGATGAAGTTATACCAATGTGGGTAGCGGATATGGACTTTAAATCAGCCTTTAAGATAAGAAAAGCACTTGAAAACAGAGCAAAAGAAGGAGTCTTTGGATATCCGTATAATGACAATAGCATATATGATTCGATATATTCATGGCAAAAAAGAAGATATGAATGGGATATAAAAAAAGGCTCAATTTCTTTGGCAAGCGGTGTTGTTAACTCTATAGCTTTCATCATTCAAGCTTTTACAAAAAATAATGATACTATTATTATTCAAACACCGGTTTATCATCCGTTTGCAAGACTGATAAAAGAAAACGACAGAAAAGTCAGCAAAAATTCTCTTATTTTAAAAAATGGTAAATATGAGATTAATTTTAAAGATTTTGAAAAAAAGGCAAAAGATGCCAAAGCTTTTATATTGTGCAATCCGCATAATCCAACCGGTAGGGTTTTTTCAAAAAAAGAGCTTTTGAAATTGGCGGAAATTTGCATAGAAAATGATGTACTTATCATTAGTGATGAAATACACAGTGATTTTTTATATGACGGAAGAAAACATATACCGATAGCATCACTTTCAAAACATATATCCAGACATACCATCACGGTAAATGCTCCAAGCAAATCATTTAACATAGCCGGACTTATGACTTCATATGTTATATGCGAAGATAAAAAGCTTGAAGCCGTATATAAAAACTATATTAAGAAGTTTGAACTGATGGACAATAACATATTCGGTACCTTGGCTCTTAAAAGTGCATATAATGATTGTGAGAATTGGATGAATGAAGTTATAAAATATTTGCAGGACAATAGAGATTTTGCCGTAAATTTTATAAAAGATAAAATACCCCTTCTTGATGTTATAAAGCCTGAAGCTACTTATCTTTTATGGATAGATTTTAGAAAACTCGGACTCAAACCAAACCAATTGGAGAAATTTTTGATAACAAAAGCAAAAATAGGATTAAATAATGGAATTATTTATGGCAAAGAAGGCTCCGGTTTTGCAAGATTGAATTTTGGTACACAAAAAAGTGTTTTAAAAAAAGCTTTAAATAACTTAAAGAATGCTATAAATGATTTTATAGTATAATAATCAAGTCTAATATTTCTAAAAATTAAGGAAAACTGATGAATATTATAGAAGGAAAATTAAAACTCGATAAAAACAGTAAAGTTGCTATCATTAACAGTAGATTTAACCATATCATAACCGACAGACTTACAGAAGGTGCAAAAGATGCTTTTTTAAGACATGGAGGAGATGAGAAAAATCTTGATCTTATTTTGGTTCCGGGTGCTTTTGAGATACCTTTTGTGCTTGATAAACTTTTATCAGCCGGAAAGTATGATGGAATATGTTGTTTGGGAGCCGTGATAAGAGGAAGTACTCCGCATTTTGATTATGTAGCGGCTGAAGCCACCAAGGGTGTTGCCAATACAACTTTAAAATACAAATATCCGGTCACTTTTGGTATTTTGACAACCGACACTATAGAACAGGCGATAGAAAGAGCCGGAAGTAAAGCGGGTAACAAAGGTTTTGAGGCAATGACCTCTCTTGTGGAACTTATAGATCTTTATAAAAATATATAATCAAGGCAAATTATGGCTACAAGACATCAGGTACGAGAAGCTGTGGTATCTATCCTTTATGCTCAGGATATCGGAAACAGTGAAGTTGAAAAGTTTGAAGATGAAATCTTAGAAAACAAAAAGATAAGAAATAAACAAAAAGAGTTTGCTTTATCTTTGATAGAAGGAGTTTTAAACAATCTTGAAGTATTGGACAATGAGATAAATAAGCATTTAAAAGAGTGGAATATAAAAGAGATAGGACATATAGAAAGAGCAATTTTACGACTTTCTTCATATGAATTGCTTTTGAGTGATATTGATGAAGCAGTTGCTATCAATGAAGCTATCGAACTGGCAAAAACACTTTGCAATGATAATGTTCCAAAATTTATAAATGGAGTTTTAGGCTCAATTCAAAAAGATAAAAGGGAAAAGTAAAATGAAACTTTGTGTTGCACTTGATATGCCTACGATGCAGGAGAATCTTGAACTTGTAAAAAAATTAAAAGATTTTAATGTTTGGCTAAAGATAGGTCTTAGATCCTACATAAGAGACGGAAAGAATCTTATTGGAGAATTAAAGCAGATAAATCCGGATTATAAGCTTTTTTTAGATCTTAAGCTTTATGATATACCAAATACAATGGCTGATGCTGCGAGTGAAATATCTTTGCTTGGAATTGATATGTTCAATATACACATTTCAAGTGGCGAAATAGCTATGAAGGCAGTTATGCAGAGAATTTCAAATATCAAAAACAGACCGCTTGTTCTTGGAGTTTCGGTTTTAACAAGTTTTAACAATAAGGATTTTAAAACTATATATGGAGCTTCTATTGAAAAAAGAAGTTTGGAATTTACAAAAGTTGCCTATAATTGTAAAATAGACGGTGTTGTTTGTTCAGCCTATGAAAGTAAAGATATAAAAAGTGTTACAACTGATAAGTTTATAACATTAACTCCCGGTATAAGACCGTTTGGAGAAGACAGTAATGATCAAAAAAGAGTAGCAAATTTAGAGATGGCAAAAGAACAATTAGTGGATTTTATAGTGGTTGGAAGACCTATATATCTATCTAAAGATCCAAAAGGTATCGTTGAAGAAATATTAAAAAGGATATAAATATGGGAAAGAAAATACTTATTACTTTACTTATCGTAATGACTACCGTTATAGTAGTTTTGGGTGTGCTTATAGCTACATTTAATTTAAACAAGTACAAACCGCAAATAGAGAAAAAAGTATATGAAGCAACAGGAAAAGAGTTGAAGATAAACGGCAATATCGGACTTTCGCTTTCACCTTTTGGCTTGAGCATAAAGGATATAGTTGTTAAAAATCCAAAAGGTTTTAGCAATGGTGATATGTTAAAATTAAAAAGAGTAGCCGTATCATTGCAGATTGTACCGCTTTTGAACAAACAAGTCAAAGTAAATTATATAAAACTTGAAAATATGAATATATTGGTAGAAAAGTCAAAAAAAGGTTTGATGAATTTGGCACTTCAACAAAATAAAGTAAAAAAAGAACAGCCAAAAAGCAGTAAAAAAGAAAAGCCAGGTAAATTACCTATGGTAAATGTCAACAAAATTCTGCTTTCAAATGTAAATATTATATATGATGATAAACAAACCAAAACAAAAGCGAAAGTATCAAATCTTAATATAACTCTAAACGATATAGCTCTAAATGGAGATAAAGATATACTGAAAGCTTTGTCTTTGAGGGGCTTAATGACTATATCAAAGATAAAATACGATAAATATGATATAAACAATATAAAAGCTGATTTTAGTTTTAAAGATAAGATTGCTACCGTATCTCCTTTAAAACTTACTATGTTTAATTCACTGATAAACGGTAAGCTTATTTATAACATGAATGGCAAAAAGCCAAAAATTTATCTTGAAGATCATATAGCCAAATTGGATCTTAAAAATATTTCAAAAGTTTTTATAAAAAATAAAAAAATTTCTCTTGATGGATATGTTAAAACCGATATCAAACTATCAATGCTTGGTCAAACGCCAAAAGATATAAAAAGATCACTTACAGGCACTATTTATATTTCAGGCAATAATTTTGGAATAAACGGAATAGATCTTAACAAAGTATTTAAAAGTCTTGATGATGCTAAAAGTATCAATAAAAAAGATATAGCGGGATTTTTGGTGGCGGGTCCTATAGGATTGGCTCTTAGTAAGGGTATAAGCGGAGGCAATATGATGGCCGGCTTTAAAGGCGGAACTACTGCAGTTAAAAAACTTATTGTAAATGTACCTATAAAAAATGGCATACTTGTGCTAAAAGATGTTGCTATGAAAGTAGGACACAGCAGAGTAGCATTTAAGGGTAAAATAGATCTTGCAAGAGAAAGATTTATCAAAGTTCAAGCCGGTGTGGTCGGTTCAAACGGGTGTGCAAAAATTGCCGAAGATATCAGCGGGACATTCAGTAAGCCAAAATACAGTACCAAAGCATTAACTTCAGGTATTGTTGCCAATACGGTAACTTCACTGTTGGGGCAATTTACAAAAAGTGTTCCTGTTTCTAAAAAGAGCAGTTGTAAAGTTTTTTACAATGGTTCTGTAAAATAGTTTAAACAAGCCCTGAAGGGCTTGTTTAAGTAAAATATTATCTATATTTTACTATAATCACATTCTAATTTTTGGACAGGTGGGTGAGCTGGCTGAAACCACATCCCTGCTAAGGATGCGTACTGGTAACGGTACCGAGGGTTCGAATCCCTCCCTGTCCGCCATCACCAATAATCTTTTTATTGTATTTTTCTTCTTGCTTCCTCTG